>CAZCKE010000415.1:0-3573 GCA_964499005.1 uncultured Tepidisphaeraceae bacterium | reverse complement strand
GGTGCGTCCGCCCAACCAGGCATTCGGCAATCCGAACGCTCCCAAGCCGACAGGGGCCGATCAAAAGGATGCGCCGGTCGATTTCCGCACTCGCGGCAGCGTGCTGAGCACGACGCAAATCCAGGATTTGAAAACATCCGGCATTCACGTCCCCGGCTATGCCGTCATCGTCGGCGTCGGTGACGAGCAAGGCGCGTTTCCCGCCCTGCCGGCGTCATGCCGCAATGCCCGGCTCTTTTACAAGCTGCTTCGAGATGTGTACGGCTTTGATCCCAAGAACATGCGATTGCTGACGGATCGTCCTAAGGACCCGACCGATCAGGACGATCCGGATATTCCCGCGGACGCCGCGCCCACCAAGGATTCGCTGGTAAAAGTTATCAACGACCTGGGCGCGCAAACCGGCCGCTATCAGGATGGCAGCCGCACGAATTTCATCTTCTTCTACGGCGGACATGGCGACCCCAGGCAGATGGGGCAAAACAAAATCGGCTACCTTGTGCTGAGCGGTTACAAACCGGCCGATGCCGACAACACCGGGTTTGACATGGGTTATCTGGTGAATTTCATCAGCCATCGGATCACGTCGAGCCACCAGATGATGTTGGTCGACTGCTGCTACAGCGGCTTTGTGATCAACGCGCGGGGGCTCCGCCAGGGAGATACCTCGGCGATTTACGAAATGTGGAAGGAAAAAGCCCGCGCCGTGATCACCGCGGGAACGGCGGACCAGCAAAGTTTGGAGGTCGGGCCTAAAGCCCTGTTCACGAGCAATCTGGTGCGAGCCCTGACGCCGTCGAGCATCGGGCACCTGCCGGCGGACAAGAACAACGATGGCATCGTGACAGACGAGGAATTGTACGATTATCTGAGCAAGGCGGTCAGTTCAGATGCTCACGCGCTGGGGCGGGATCTGACCCCGCAATATCTGCGGGCGCTACCGGACTCGGACGATGATGTAGGGCAGTTTTTGTTTATTCCCAATTCCGCGAATGTCACGACACAGAAGTAGATCGCTTCATTTGGGCCGCACGATTCGCCATGACATCCACGCCAGGGCGATTACCCAGGCGGCAGCATTGACCGCAAAGAGCCCCGCGACCAGCGAAAACCACGGGATCGCGAAATGAAATTCCACCCAATTCTCCCCCGCCACAATCGGCACCGCTTTATACGCCAAATCCGCACAACGGACCGACACCGAGTTTCCATTGACCTTCGCTGACCATCCGGGATTCCAGACGTCGCTATACATCAACCACCCGCCCCGGCCCGAATTATTGTGAACCTCCAGCGTCAGATTGTTGGCGTCGAATCGACGCACTTCATATGAGAGGTTTAACCGGCTATTTGATCCGATCCCGTCGGGAACCGCTGGCGCTGAGCCGGTTGCGCTCATCGCCTCCGACCCCACGGGTTGCAGAACGAGGACATCCCCGGAAAAATCCGGGCGACCCAAGCATACCGAAACCGCTTCCGTAGTGGGTAATTCCAATGCGTTACTAAAAAATTGTATTTTCCCGGTTCCATGCCTGTCACCTTCTTGGCCGAAGATGCACGCAAAGGAAATTGCAAAGTGTTGGTGGATGGATCAAAAACACCGCCGGGTTTCGATAGTCCAAAGGGAGGGACGCCAGCGACATCCAGCGGCTGACCCCAATAGGTCCGAAGCAATCGATCCAATGGTCTGAGCCACGAATCGCATCGGAAGGAGCTGCCCACCTCATCAATGAAACTGAAAGCGTTAATGCAGTTGTATCGGGCATACGAAAAGTGAACAACGCCGCTTAACATGCCTCCCCGTCCGATTGAAAGATCCGCGGAGGACGTTCGCTGCCGTGCGAATGTCATGGGCTGCGTGCGCACCAGATCGGGGACCTGGGCCGCGCTATCGGTGCGAAACAGCAGATAATCGGTTTTGAACTCGTACAGATCGGCCAGGGCAACCAGAATCGCTATGCCCGCCGTCAAACGAACCATGTGCGGGGAGCCACCGACGAAGAATCGAACAACGCAAATCAGCGCCGCGGCTCCGGTAATGTAAGCGGAAATCCATGGGCGTAACGAATCCAATAGCGAACGGATCGCCAAAACGTTGCTTGTATGTGCCTCGGAGATCATTTCGTCGGTCAGGGCCGAGAGAGCGTCAGCGTGCTGAGCCAAGGTGACCAGCCAAAACAACTGGATAAAAAAAAGAATCGTCATTAATGCCGCCGCTTTCTTTGCTCGCGGCCATCCGGATGACGCGAGCGCCGGCGATTTGAAAGGAAAAAAGAAATGATCAAATCCTATTCCCGCCAACACGCACAGGATTAACTTGACAAACACATTAATTGACGAAAGATGCCGATAAAATTTCATGCCCGGCCAAATATGATAAACGGCGCTGACAACCGGTGAATTGCCTTGGGCCAATAGGAACAGGAGGATACCCAAAATCACCAGATGGAACTGATCGCGGCGAATTTGGAGCAGCCCGTACAGTGCCAGCGAAGGAGTCAAAACACCGCAATAAAGCGTATAATCGATCATTCCGGGAATTCGAACCACAAGTTCCTTCCATTGCGAATAGGAGGTGTTCGCTACGGATCCAAGAAACTCACCGAGTGTTACCGACCCGTCGAGATTGCGCTGCGGCGCGATGGAAACGACCTGATCAAGCCCCATCGCCAGCATCTTGTAAGCGCCAAGTAAACTCAGGGCTGTGATCAACGCCGTGCCAAGAGCCGGCCAGCCAAAATGCACGCGGGCCCATCGCTCCGCGCTGCCGCGACGCCCAAAAATGAACGATAGCGCAAAATAGACTGCAATCACGAACGTCGTCACCGTGATGGCGTACGCCGCATTGCCCAGCGTCTGGAGAGCCAGCAGGTTTCCCGCCGCCGCCGCATACCGCCATCGTCCCAATTCCAGAAATCGATGCCCCAGATGCAGAATCATCGGAACGGCGTAGTAGAAGTGCAGATTGAAAGATGGCTGATCCACCCAGAGTGTGCTGCCGACCACGGCGATGCTGATGAAGCAAACGGCCTGCTCATGCTTGCAAAACCGCCGACACCAGAGCCAGAGCCCGGCCAGCAGCATCAGTTGATCAATGAATAGGCCGAAATAAAAAATCTGCAATGGCTGCATCCACGCAATCAGGCGCCCCGTATGAATCGCCACTGCCTGTATCATGGATGCGTTAAACGCATACCATAGATTGGCGGTCGTCCCTTGCGTCATGTAAGGAATCCACTGCGCCACCTGTCCCGACTGCATTGAATTGTTCAGAAAGTAATACTGATACATGAAGTATTGAAGACCATCATGGCCATCGGGAATTCGCTTCCCAACGGCCAATCCAGCCGCCAATAGTGCCTCGCAAAACACTAGCAGGGCGAAAAGCCACCGCCATTTGTCGCGAGACAGATTGTGATTCGAGATTTCGCCGCCGGCGGGGGAAGCCATCGAAGGGCTTGTTTACCCTTGCGCCCCCGTGAAGGCAATCCCAGCCTCGTCGCGGCTATAATAGCGTCACGAGCACCGACGATGACGTTCCAAAAGCCCTGAAATACGTGCCCGGCCGGAGGG
>CAZCKE010000414.1:0-4034 GCA_964499005.1 uncultured Tepidisphaeraceae bacterium | reverse complement strand
GCCGGGCTGAGATCGTGCTCCGCGAGCACTTCGGCCACCTGGCGATTGACGATGACGGCCCCATTTATCAACCAGTCTACCCAAATCATTATTTTGGTCAGCGGCGCCGGAAAGGCGGCGCTGCTGGCGGAAGTGCTGGAAGGGCCACGCGACCCCCATCGGTTGCCGATCCAGCTTATTGAGCCGGTTCACGGCCAATTGCTGTGGTTGGCCGATGCGGCGGCTGCCGGCATGGACCAATGAAGCCGGTTCGTCCATCATCAGAGGCTTGCTCCCTTGGCAAAATAGGCGGATGTGACTAGGCTGACAGGTCGGGAAGTAGCGGAAAAGGAAGTGCAAACGTGGCGATGCGCGAATCGAGCACGCGGGTTATCTACGATTTCCAATCGTTATTCTATGACAAGAGCTTTGGCCGCCTGGTGCGCCGGCGCGTCGCCCATGCCGTTTCGCATATTAAGTCTGGGCCCTCGGATACGGTTTTGGATTTGGGAATCGGCACGGGCGCTTCGCTAAATTATTATCCACCTCACGGGCGTGTGATTGGCGTGGATCTATCCGGTGGCATGCTGCGGCAATGCCGCAAGAAAATCATGGATCGCCGTTTAGACCATGCCACCGTCTTTCAGGCCGATGCCCTGCACCTGCCGTTTGCGGACGATTCATTCGATCACGTGTTTGTCAGCCATGTGATCAGCGTCGTCAGCGATCCATGCCGGCTGATCCGGGAGGCGCAACGAGTGGCCAAATTTGGGGCCCGGATCGTGCTGCTGAATCACTTTCAATCGACCAACCGTTTTGTCGCGCTGGTGGAAAAGTTCCTTTGCCCCCTGTGCACCAAGCTGGGCTGGCGAAGCGACCTGGTGCTTGCGGACCTGATTCGCCGGACGGGGGTGGAAGTGGATTACCGCTTTAAGCTGGAGAGCATCGATCTCTGGGAAATCGTCGTGATCTCAAACAACAAGTCGATGCTGGCTCCGGCGGCCCTTGCGGAGCCCAGCCGCGGCAGGCCCGACTCTACCGGCCCCGTGCGACCCCAGGAGATCCCGGCGTTTTAGTCATTGGTTTGTTCAATTTCCACATACCAAATACAAAGGGGATGATTCAGATTCGCTGCGCGAGTTGCGAGGAGTTGTTCGAGGTCGAGGAGGCCTCGGTCGGCGGCAGCGAATTTTGTCCGGCCTGCGGGGCGCTGAACGATGTTGTTGCCCAGGAATCGCCGGAGCAGGATCAACCCTCGTCCTGGATTCCACCGGCTCGAGGCCCTTTTCTGCCCACAGGTCGAAAAGGAATGCCTGGAGCCGTCTGGTGGCTGCTCGCAATTGTCGCCGTTGGCATGTTTGTTGGAGCGTATTGGCTGGCTGTTTCCGACGATTGGGAAGCCTCGCACCTTCAACAGATGACCGACATCGCCAACCGCGCGGACGCACTCTGGGCCCAGGGCGATTTCGCGGGAGCGGGCAAGCAATACGATCTTCTAATCACCACTGCCGGCAATCGAAAGCTGCACAGCGATTATCTTCGGGATCTGGTTGCACACGCGCGCCAGGGCGTCAGGGAAGCGGTTTTCCGGCAGCACTCCCGCCCGGCCACCGCGCCGGCGATTGCATCGGAATCGTCGCCTTCATCCGTTCCCCATGACGATGCTACCGCGTCGTTTCAAGCCATTCTAAAGTTTCAGCACGATTCAGATCGATTTTCCCAATTTATCCAAGACCGCCCCGTGATCTATCTTGATGATGAAAACAAATGGCGGCGGCGCCGATGGGTGGTATGGGATGTTGCGTATGATTTGCCGCAGCCGTCGGAACCGCGGCAAATTCTCCTGCGTTATTCTTGCGGCGCTCAAAGAACAGGCCCGCATTTCCAGCGCGAAGAGGCGGCCAGCGACATCGATTTCCGCTACGACGATGTGGGGCCCAAGCGATGCCAGACGCTTTTCGATCTTCAAAAGGATGTACGCATCATGCGCAACGAAGGCGACGACCAAGCCGGCGACGCGGCGAAACTCAAGGAAGTTTGGGGATTGATGCCGGAGGCTTTCGGCGCGAAATCTGCTCTGGAATCAAGATAATCCCGCAACGACGGAGAAATGCTCACGTCGGATTCGTGGTCGGTTCGGTGGAAGGTTCCGTGGTATTCCCCATATTTTCGCGCGCTTCATCGAGGCGTCTGCGGATATCCTCATTGGGCTCATATTTTAACGACTCTTCCAGTTCCTTGACCGCTCGATCCCATAGACCTGCTCGATAGAAAAGCAGGCCGAGCGTCCCGTGCAACATGGCCGGCGTATCGCGTCCCTCCGGTGGCATGTAAGGCTGCATATCGATTCGCCGCTGGGTCAGTTTGACGGCATCCTGAATCCGGTTATCGAAAATCAGATCAGGGGTCAGGCGTTGATAGACAGCGGGAAAAGAGGGATCCAGATTATTTGCGATTTCATAGGCGTCGATTGCCCGGCCACGCCACTCACGCGCGATGGCGGCCTGGCTGTCCGCGCGGAACCCTTCGCCGGAATCGACCAGTTTGGCCGCATCCTTCGCGAATACTTCCGATTGCTTGTCGCGATACGTGCCGAGTACGAAATAATGCATGGCGCTGGGCCAATCCCTGTTCATTCCGCTTACGTACAGGAGTTCCGTGTCGTTCCACATGCCGGCTTGTACGAACGAAAGGATCCCCAAAACGATCAGGCCGACCAAACCCATCGTGGCGGCCGGCATCTCCGGAAGCTTGGCCAGAAACATTCCCGCCACGATCGCCACGCCCAGCATCGAAATGTAAACGTAACGATCAGCCACCGTCGAATGGTATTGAAATTGAAAGGAAACAAATCCCAGCACAGGCAAAACACCCAGCAGAAATATCAATCCCCCCAGGCGCAGCTTGGGCTGCCTCGCCCGGAAGAGGACGATGCCAAGGACCACCGGAATGATCCATGCCCAATATAGCGAATGGTGCAGGGCCGGATTTTTGAACATCGCCTCGGGGCTCCGGGCATAATCAAAACTAAGCCATGCCGGAACCACCAGCTTGGACAAATAGAACATCAGCGCATCGCCCGCGATGAGAGGCCGGCTCCACAGAGGATTCGATGTGACATCGGACGTCGATTGAATTGATTTTGCTAGCAGGCTTGTCGCCGCGGCGAAAATCAGCCAGGGGGCGGTCCATACCACCGCGGTCCTCAAGGGCCGCCGGTACCATATCATGTCGATCGCGATAGCGATCAGAGGCACAACAGTCGTCGAAGGCTTGGCCAGCAGCGAGAGAACAAAGAGCAACGTCGCAACCACGTAGTTGATTTGTCTTGATGGCCGCTGAGATTCGACTGCCGCCATGTATCGCCAAATAGCAGCGATGGCGAAAAATCCGCTGAGCAGGTCTTTCATTCCTGTCGCCCAGGCCACCGCTTCCACTTGCAAAGGATGAAGCGCAAAAAGCATGGCCCCGGCGGCGGAGGGCCAGTCGGGTATTTTCAGCCGGCGAAGAATCTCAAACACCACGCATGCGGTCAGCCAATGCACCACCAGGTTGGCCGCATGAAATGGCATGGGATTTAAGTTCGTGTCGAGTACTGGGTCTGGAATCTTGGGCACGGGCAAATGCGCCAGCGCCCACCAGGTCGTGAAGACCAGAGGGTCGTACATCTTGGTGCCATCGGGGTCTCGGGGATCCCAGGATCGCGCGGCATCCGAGAACTTCGGCGAAGTCACGCTCAGGTTGTTGTAGATCAGCTTGTTATCGTCCCACAACACGAACGGGGTGAAGAGAGTGCGGCTAAACACGATCAGAATAGCCAGCAGCAGAAATAGCCGAATGATGGTCACGGGGCCGCTGCGCTGCCGTGGATCCAATTCCTCGGGCGTGGACATGTCGCTGGTCATTGCCTGCATGTTCTCATAATTAGAATCGATGTACCCGCGCGGAAATTTCTATTGTGTCGCGGCCAGAGTTTTAGCTCGCTCCAGAAGCTGGCGGACGTCGGGATCATCCTTGTGATTGCTGCGATCGCCATTCCCGAACTGATGAGCGCT
>CAZCKE010000413.1:0-4034 GCA_964499005.1 uncultured Tepidisphaeraceae bacterium | reverse complement strand
CACCGACATCCTCGCTCACGTGATCGACTCAGCCGTCTCCCCCAGGCTGGATGCCAACGTTTCGCTGAGCCTGCGTCTCACCGACGTCGATTCCCCTCTTCGCCCCGCCCATTTTGAGATGGAGCTCACGGCCCCGCCCATCCTCGATCTCCTCCACGTCGAAGGAACCGGCACATCCAAAGGCAAGCAACTCCAGGCCGATCTTCGGGTCCTCGCACAGGGCGTTCATCCCATTCCCGCCGCCGGATATCTGTTGCCTCTGGGCATTCAGCCCAGCGCGAGCAGCATTTCGCTGAGTATGAACGCCAACCTCAAAACCACCGCCTCGACGACCCGCCCCGATGCGGTCGCTGCGAATCTGACCCTCTCCAACATGGCGGCCAACTCCGACGGCCAGGAAGCCGCCGCTCTCGACAACATCACGCTCGACGCCGACGCCATCGATTTCTCGACCGCCCAGATCAAGCAATTTCTCGTCCAGGGCGCTCGCTGCACGGCGCGGCGCGATAGTCAGGGCCTGATCGGCATCGCGGGATTTGATCTGGTCCCTCCCGCGTCGCAGCCTCGCTCGCGCTCCTCGCCGCCCTCCTCCTTGCCGCTGATTCCGCTGCATTGGTCTTTGGGCCTGTTGGAGCTTCGCGACCTGGGCGCCGCGTTTGAGGATCAAAGCATCTCGCCTGCTGCCAAACTCGCTTTTCATCTCGACGATCTGACGATTCAAAACATATCCCCCGACCAGTCCCAGCCTCCGAGCCCCATCCACGGCCGCTTCACCATGCCGGGCCTCATCGATGCCATCGCCCTCGACGGCCAGACACAGCCCTTCGCCGCCACGCGAACATTCGATATCAAACTCCGCGCCGACGGCATCAAGCCCGAGGCGCTTCGCCCCTATCTTGATTCCCTCGGCCTCGAATCCGATTACGCGGGCGGCACCTTCACCGCGTCGGTTCATGCCGACGCCTCGCAAGCCTCTGACGGCTCATTCGTCTCCAATGCCGCGCTCACCGATGTCTTGCTTCAGGACAACGCCTCCAATTTCCTGAACTTTGATTCTCTCAATGTTGCCGGCGCATCCTACGACCCGGCGGTGGGGCGGGTGCGCGTCAAATCGATCGACATTTCCGGCCCCCAGATTACCGGCCGCCGCGAGGCTGACGGCGATTTCAGTGGTTTTGGATTTCATACCAAGCCCAAAATCGTTTCCTCCCGTCCGGCGCCGGCAACTCGGCCGGCAGCCTCCCCGTCACAGTTGCTTCTCCCGGTCTTGCCCAGGCTTCAGATCGACCGCTTCACCTGGAAAAACATCCGCGCCCATTTCGACGATCTGGCCGTCTCTCCCCAGACATCCCTGGCGATCTCCGACGCCGGCATCGAATTAACCAACCTCAACCTCGATTTCGATCCCGCGAGCACGTCGCCTTCCTCGGGCCAGATCCGCGCCTGGCTCGTCGCGCCAAACCTCGCCCCCAGCATCACCGTTGCCGGCTCGGTCAATCCCATCACCGACGGTCTGGCGATCGACCTCTCCATCGACGGCAAAGGCCTCACCTCCAATCGCCTTGATCCCTATTTCCACAATTCTCGAATCCACCCTGTTCTCCGTGACGGTAGTTTTCATCTCGACACCCACCTGGCTCTTGCCACCTCCGGAGATCGAGCCACAGGTTCATTGGATGTGAAAAATTTCGTCATTAAGGACGGCTCTTCCGATCTCCTCGCCGTTGACGCCGCTCAGATCGACGACTTCTCCGCCGATCCCAGCGGCCTGGCAGTACACCAGATCTCCCTGGCCTCTCCCCGTCTGGGCGCCTCCCGCGACGAAAACGGCGCGATTCAACTCCTGGGCCTCCGCATCGAACCTCCGCCGCCGGGCGAGCCGCCACGCCAAAATCTTGATCTGACGGATCAATCCGCGATAGCCACTGCCTCTTCGCCTCACGGGAATCTTTCCGCGGTGATTGATGATCTCAACGTCCATCAGGCTTCGATCTCCTGGACCGATCATTTCTTCCAGCCCGCCGCCTCTGCGCACCTGACGATCGACGCCGACCTGCAGAATTCTGTCTTGGGTAAAACCGCGCCGCCCGCCAGGCTCAACGTCACCGTTCACGAAGACAAAGCCCTCGATCAACTCACGATCGCCGGCGACATACAGCCCTCCCTCACCGACCCCACCGCGAAACTAAATATCGATGCCTCCGGAATTCGCGCCGGCGATCTCGCCCCGTATGCTCCCCCAAGCTCCGCGGTCAATCTGCGCAACGCCAAATTCCACGTCGCCATTGATGCGGCTGCCCATCCCAACCTCGCTGGTGGCTTCAGCGGCCATCTGCTCTTCAGCGATCTCAATTTCCACGACGACCCCGCCGCTCCCGCGCTCTGCCGGTTTGAGTCCGCTGGCGTCACCGCTTCCCGGATCGATCCCGCAGCTCACCTCGTCGCCATCGACGAAATATCCCTCGCCGGTTTCGAAGCTGCCGCGTCGCGGTCCCAGGATGGCTCCCTCCGTCTCCTGGGCCTCACGCTCGGCGGCGCAGCGCCCATCCACTCTTCTCCCTCCACCAGGCCCGCCGCCTCCAATCCCGTGCCCGCCCCGTCATCTCCAACACCCCAGGCCCAGGCCATCACCGCCGCTAATCTCGCGAAGCTCGCCCAAAAAAAATATCCCCTCATCTCCATCGATAAGATCAATCTCAACGTCCGTCGCGTTTCTGTCTCCGATGAATCGCACCCCAAGTCCGCTCCTTTGGCCCTTGTTGATCTTCAACTCACCGCCTTGCATCGCACGGAGCTTCTCGGCAACGATTCGTTCTCCGCGCCGCCCATCGATCTTCAACTCACCGGTTCCATCGACCCTCTTGTCAAATCCCTTACCGCGCAAATCCGTTTGGCTCCATTCGCCGCGCGCCCGTTCATGGTGCTCGATGTCGCCCTCGCCGGCATTCGTGGCTCGGGCCTCACCGATTTGCTCCCCGACCTTAAACCGCAAATCGACGGCTCTCAGATGACCGACGGCCGCTTCAAGGCCCACTTGGGCGTCGCCCTGCGTCGTCAAATTCGCGACCCCTCTGATCTCGATCTTTCGACCGGCTTTGCCGCCGATGTCTCGGCCCGCGGCATCGAATATCACGACAAGCCCGATGGACCTGTTCTTGCCGGCTTGGATGAAGTGACCGCACAAAACGTCCGCGTCCAGCCGGATACTCAAACCGTCCTCATCCCCGATGTTGAGTTGACCAATATCACGGCTCACCTTTTCCGCGACGCCGCGGGAATTCATGTTCTCGGCTGGATCATCAAACTTCCGCAACCCGCTCAAACAACCGCCGCCGCCGCGAAACCTGCCCAGCCCGCCAAATCCGCTAATCCCGCTCCTGCTTCCTCGCCGGTCGCTCCCCAAAAACCTTCGGGCGAAATCGCCATTACCAAGCTGATCGTCAGCGGCCTCGATTTCCGCTTCGAGGACCGCGTCTGCGATCCGCCCCTGATCTTTCCCCTCAATGGCCTCGATATGGAAGCCCGGGACCTCTCGAGCCGGATGCCGTACGAGGACAAATCCTGCCGCTTCAACATCCTCGTCAACGCCGGCAAATTCCCCGTCGCCGGAAAGAATCCCGCCGAGCAGCGCGATCTCTTCTCCCAGGCCGAAGTCAGCGGTGATGTCTCCCTCTATCCACAACCCAAAGGCTGGGCCAAATCCTCCGTCCGCGCTTTCGATCTCTCCTCCATCACGGGCGACACCAAACAACAGGTCGTCGACCCCAACGGCGGAACTTTCGACGGTTCCGCCGATCTTCGCTTCAAAGGCGACGGCACCGTCGACGCCCGCTGCCGCCTCACTCTCACCGACCTGAAAATCAAGGAACCCCCCAACGGCCCCATTGCCCGCTTCCTCAAGGTCGATGTTCCGCTCGATGTCGCCATCGCCGCCGTCCAGGACCAGGATGGCTCCATCAACGTTCCCGTCGATGTCCCCATTCAATCGAGCGGCATCTCCACGCCTGCCATCGCCGCCCCAACCCGTCGCGCCC
>CAZCKE010000412.1:0-4047 GCA_964499005.1 uncultured Tepidisphaeraceae bacterium | reverse complement strand
GCACAACTCGCAGACCAAATCCACGCACGCGCTCGCCGGCGCCAATGCGCTGGTTCTTCCCCTGTTTCAGAGAAAATACGCCACCATTTTCTGGCTCATCGGCTTGTTCGGTCTCACCGCCGGCAGCATCTTCCTCATGTGGCTCGGCGAGCAGATTGATGAATACGGCCTGGGCAACGGCGTGAGCTTGATCATTCTCTCCGGCATCGTGGCTCGCATGCCCAACGCCATTGGTCTGCTCGCGCAGACGACCACTCTCAGCGGTCAAGTCAACGGCGCCCGGACGGTTACTCCCGGAAAGATTGTGTTCCTGATCCTCTGTTTTGTATTTGTCGTTGCCGGCTCCATCCTCATCACCCAGGCGCAGCGCCGAATCCCCATTCAACAATCCAAGCACACACGAGGCCGCCGCGTCTATGGCGGCGCCAAGCAGTTCCTCCCCCTTCGCGTCAATCATGGCGGCGTCATGCCGATCATCTTCGCCCAGTCCTTCATGCTATTCCCCGGCGTTTTCTTCGGCTGGCTGGCTGGCATCGGTGGAACGGGCGCCATCCACAGCGTGATCTTGTGGCTCAACGGCCAATACGGCTATGGCCGCTTCCTCAATCTCATCACCGAAGCCGCGATGATTTATTTCTTCGCTTACTTCTGGACGACGGTGCAATTTCAGCCCAAGGAAATGGCCAGCCAACTCCAAGATTACGGCAGTTTTGTCCCGGGATTGCGGTCGGGCAAACGAACGGCCAATTATCTCGAAAAAGTCATGACGCGCATCACCTACGTCGGCGCGGCATTCTTGTGCATCATTGCGGTCGTGCCCGTGGCCGTGGCCAATGGGTTGGGCATCAATTATCAGATATCAGCCTTTCTGGGGGGGACCGGCCTCCTGATCGTTGTCAGCGTCGCACTGGACATGATCCAGCGAATCGAGGCAAACCTCTTGATGAGAAACTACGGCGGCTTCCTGACCAGCGGAGCTTCCGGCGGAAAAGGCAAACGCATCAAAGGCCGGCAATATTGATCGGCGCTTGACCCTATCGCATACAATAGATGGGTTGGAAGCCAGCGCGCTAAACATCAGAAGAATTACCAAACGATCATGCCGATCATTATCAAAAGCCGCTTTGAAATCGAGCGAATGCGCCGCGCGGGGCAATTGGGGTTGGAAATCCTCACCAAGATGCAGCAGGCTGCCGTTGCCGGGGTCTCCACCCAGACGCTCGACGAACTGGCCAAGAACGAGCTCGACCGCGCCGAGGCCAAGGCTCTTTCCAAAAACTACCCGACCTATAAGGCCAACGAGGGGTTTCCCGGGTTCACCTGCATCAGCGTCAACGAAGAGGTCGTCCACGGTATCCCCGGGCCGCGCCTTCTCAAGGAAGGGGATATTGTCACTCTTGACTTGGCCCTCTCGCTGGATGGCTATTGCGCCGATACCGCGACGACCGTCGCGATCGGGCGCATTGCCCCCCAATTGCAGAAGCTGCTGGATGTCACCAGCGAAACACTGACCTTGGGGCTCAACAACATGCGGCCCGGCCGTAAATGGTCTGACATCGCCCGACTCATGCAGTTCAACGTCGAAAAGCATGGGTACAACGTCGTCCGGGAGTTCGTTGGCCACGGCATCGGCCGCGACATGCACGAGGAGCCTAAAGTCCCCAATTTCGTCACCGCCGAGCAGTTGGCCGGTGATTTTACCCTCCGCCGCGGCATGACCCTGGCGGTCGAGCCCATGGTGGTCATGGGTCGCCGGGACGTGGATTTATACAAGGACGGGTGGACCGTCTATACCGTCGATCGCATGCCCGCCGCTCATTTTGAGCATACGGTTGCAATTACAGATACAGGCGTGGATATCCTCACCGATGGCCATTCCGCCCTGGCGGTGGCCGAAACGGGCTCGTGACTGGATTCTTGAGCATTTGCGCGTTTTGTGATATGATCATGGATTCTTTATAAGGAAGCGGCTTGAGCCGCGGGTGAAGTCGTCATGAAAGTCAGAGCAAGCGTCAGGCGAATCTGTGAGAATTGTAAAATCGTCCGCCGAAAGGGCATTGTGCGGGTGATTTGCACCAACACAAAACACAAACAGAAACAAGGATAACGAATTCCTGATTTGGGTCTGGGACTTCGTCTCAAATCGCAAATCAGATTTCACGGAGCGACCCATGCCTCGTATATCGGGCGTAGACATTCCACCGGACAAGCCGATCTGGATCAGCCTCACGTACCTCTATGGCATCGGGCGCACCAATAGCCGCGCCATCCTCAAAGAGTTGGCCATCGACGGAGGCCGACGCGCCAAGGATCTCACCGAGGAGGAACTCGCCAAGATCATCGGCATCATCGACCGCGATTACCTCGTGGAAGGCGCTCTTCGCCGCGCGGTGACGCAGAATATCGCGCGCCTGCGCGACATCGGCAGCTATCGCGGCAACCGGCATCGCCGCTCGCTGCCCGTCCGCGGTCAGCGCACGCGTTCCAACGCCCGCACGCGCAAGGGCCCCCGAAAAACCGTGGCCGGCAAGAAGGGCGTCAAGGAACTGGGCAAGTAGTCAGCGGCCGATCGAGATTTCGGCCTGACAGATCTTCCGAGGAATTGAAATGAGCGAGCAAGCAAAAACGGCAGCTCCGGCAGGAAAGCCGGCTCCGAAAAAGAAAATTCGCAAGGGTGTCACGCGCGGCGTAGCGCACGTGAAGTCCACCTTCAACAACACCATGGTCACCATCACAGACACCAACGGCGAGACAATCTCCTGGGCGTCGGCAGGCACCGTCGGTTTCAAGGGCGCTCGAAAGAGCACGCCGTTTGCCGCCGGCCGCGCCGCTGAAAACGCCGCCCAGCAGGCCCGCAAGGCTGGAATGATGGAAGTCGAAGTCAAAGTGAAAGGGCCCGGCGCCGGCCGCGAGCAGGCGATTTTAAACCTGCAAAACGCCGGCCTGAAAATCACCGGCATCGAGGATGTTACGCCGCTGCCCCATAACGGTTGCAGGCCTCCCAAGAAACGCCGGGTGTAATGATCGGCGCGTGTCACGAACAACGCGTATCAACCATAAAACGAGACACCGAATTTAATTTTTGTCAGTGAAATAAACAGCTTTTACCGGCGAGGCGGGAGACAGATGGCCCCTAACAGTTGGGGCGGCAAACTCCGGCAATCCGGTTAAAGCATAAAACCTCAATCAGGAGAACCCCATGAGAATTCGTTGGCGCGGTTTGGAATTACCCTCGCGCGTTCTGCGCGACGAGCAGGTTTCCACGGACACCTATGGCAAATTCGTCGCCGAGCCGTTTGAACGCGGCTTTGGCACGACGGTCGGCAACAGCATCCGGCGCATTTTGCTCTCCTCACTCGAGGGCGCCGCCGTCACCCACATTCAGCTCAAAGGTGCCGAGCACGAATTCTCCAGCCTTCCCGGCGTCATGGAGGATGTCACCGACATCATCCTGAACATCAAGAGCCTCGTTGTGAAGCTCGACTCCGACGATTCCAAGGATATGAAGCTGGTCGCCACCAAGGCCGGTCCGGTGACCGCCGGAATGATCGAGGCCGATCCTTCAGTCACGATCGTCAATAAGGATCACGTCATCGCGACTCTCACTGAGAACATGCCCTTTGAAATGACCCTCACGGTCTCCAAAGGCCGCGGCTACGTGACGGCCGCCGAAAATATCGCCGACATCGAGGAGCAGGAGATTGGCCTGATCGCTGTCGACAGCATCTACTCCCCGGTGACGCGCGTGCGCTATAGCACGGAAGATGCCCGCGTGGGCCAGAAGACCGACTACCACCGCCTGATCCTGGAAATCTGGCCCAATGGGACCCTAACCCCCAAAAATGCCCTTGGCGAGGCGATTGCCCAGCTCAACTTTTTGCCCGTCGACGGCTACAGCGTGACATTGCCGCATAAAGAGGACGTGCTGGAAATCACCAGCCGGTACGACGGACCGATCCGCGAGATCGGGGCGGCCAACACCCTGTTCCGGGGCCCCGACCGGGAATGGCAAGTTGCCAACACCGACTCCGCCGCGGCCCACGCAAG
>CAZCKE010000411.1:0-4054 GCA_964499005.1 uncultured Tepidisphaeraceae bacterium | reverse complement strand
GCGCCTGCGGCCGGTCAACCGTTTTTCGAGCTTCGATGGCGCGCTCTATTGGATCTTCACTTTTCCCTTTAAGATTCTCATGATGACCGCTCCGATGGGTTTTTGGTGGACAGGGAAGGGCGTTGACGGCGCCACCGGCATCGGAACCGGGGGTATAAGGGAAATTTCTGGGGCCGTATTTACCCGCGCGGACGTAGGTTTCGACGGGATTGACGCCAGCGGCTTTGACGCGAACCAGAACCTGTCCGGCGGCAGGCGCGGGGGCTGGGACATCCTCCAGCTTCAAAACATCCGGCTCGCCAAATGAATGGACTCGTATGGCATTCATCGTCAGCTCCAAGAATTGCATCCCCCATTACCATGCTAAGCGAATCGGCGAATTCCGGGAAAGATCAAAATCTCATCTCGAGGGCCCGAACATGGTCGGACAGCTTGACGGATCGCGCGATGGACTCGACGATCTGTCGCATTGATGTCAGGAGGATCGCGGTGATGAAACTTGCGGCATTCGCGGATGAGATTTCTCCCGAGCTGGATGAGCAGATTCGCGTCTGCAAAGCGAGCGGGGTCAGCCATTTCGAGCTGCGCGGGGTTTACGGCAAGAATGTGCTCGATTTTGACGCCGCATTACGCAAGGAGATTCGGACCAAACTGGTGGACAACGGGATGGGGGTGATCAGCATCGGATCGCCGATCGGAAAAGTGAAGATCGATGAGCCGTGGGAGGCGCATTTTGAGCGGTTCAAAATCGCAGTCGAATTGGCGGAATATTTTGGCTCGCCGTTTATTCGGATTTTCAGCTATTACCCCCCTGCCAAAGGGCAGGACATGCGCCTGTTCCGGGATGAAGTGATGCGGCGGATGCGGGCGAAGATCGATTATCTGGGCAATCGTCCCATGGCGCTCGTGCATGAGAATGAGAAAGATATTTATGGTGAAAAGGGAAAGGAATGCTTGGACCTGCTGAAGACGATCGACTCGCCGAAATTTCGCTCGGCGTTTGATTTCGCGAATTTTGTGCAGGTCGGGGAAAAGCCGATGGATAATTGGCCGGCGCTCAAGCCGTACAGCGCGCACATTCACGTGAAGGATGCGTTGCTGGCGGATGGGAAGGTGGTTCCGGCGGGAAAAGGGGACGGGCAGATCGAGCCGATTCTGATTGATTTGCAGAAAAGCACCTGCGAGCGGCGGGAAAGTTCGCCGGGTTCAGCGGGCCGGGATTATTCAAGCTGGCGGCGGATGCGCTGCGGGAATTGTGCCGAAAGAATGCGATTCCGCTGAGCGGGGCCTGAGGCTGAGTCATGTGCGGGAGCGGCGATGCCGGTTAGCGATGTCATGGCGGATGGCGAAACTCGCAAGCGAGGCGAAGCGCCGCAGTGGCTGGAGGAGCCGCCGGAATTGCGAAAGCTGGCGGCGCCGGGGCAACTGACGGTACCGCTGTCGGGGCGGCGTGACTCGGGGATTCGGGCCAGGCCCGCGGGGACCGTGGTGGCGCGAGGGGAAGTTCTGGTCCACAGCTCAGCCGAATCGTTTCCGGTGCCGCTGGCGCCGGCGGCAGGCAGGCTAGGGGGAACGGTCGAGGTACAGTTGACCGATGGGCAATTGGTGCCGGCGGTGGAGCTGCTGGTGGATGAAGAATTGGGGCAAGCAACCGAGAGTGGAGAGAAATCGCAACCGGGCAAACAGGCCGAGCCGGACGTCAGCCGCGCGGCGCTGGTCACGTGGATCGGGCGTTTGAGGGGCAGCGGGGTCTGGGCGGACCGGCATGCCAGCCCCGATTTGATCGGGCAATTGCACCAGATCATGACGCGGCCGATCGAGCTGGTCGTGTGCGGGGTCCTCGATACCGATCCGAACGTACGGCTGAATGCGGCCCTGGGCGCGCGTCACAGCGAGGAAATCATCGCGGGCACGTCATTTTTGTCGCGATTGAGCGGAGCGGAGCGTGCGATTGTCGCAATCGATTCGGAGGAACCGCCAACCTGGTCGATGCCGGTGCGGATGGCGGCCCGGCAATCGAACATCGACATCGTCGAAATGCGGAATTATTACCCGCAAACCGATCCGACGCTGATGGTTTTTGTCCTGGCGCAGCGTCGATTGAAGCCGGGTCAATTGCCGACGACACAAGGAGTGCTCCTGGTGGACGCGGCGGCAGCGCTGGCGGTGGGCCGGGGGAAGGCGGGCGACACGCTGCTGTCCACGCCCGTGGCGGTACATGATCACATTCATCGGAAAGCGCATTTTTTGAGCGTCCCGATCGGGATGCAACTGAAAAACGTGCTCCAGGAGCTGCGTATTTCCCCGGACTGGGCCGTCCTGCGCGGCGGCGATCTGCTCCGCGACCTGAGGCTCAGTGCCGATGCGGTCGTCGGCGGCTCGGAACTGGTCATTCATGTGACGGGGCCGGAATTGATGGCCAATCCCGATCCGTGCATTCGGTGCGGGTGGTGCATGGACACATGCCCAACGCGGGTCCAGCCGGCGACGTTGCTGGATGCCGCCCAGCGCCAGGACGCGGGAATGGCGCGGCGAGGGGGAATCCACGCATGCATCGAATGCGGGTTGTGCGCGCACGTCTGCCCCTCCAAGCTGCCGTTGCTGGGAGCGATCAGAGAGATGAAATGAAGAATTGAAGAGAAAGGGCGCCTTGAAATTGTTGGGCCCCTTCATTCATCATTCATCGTTTATCATTTATCATTTCTTTCGATGGTAGATGTAGCGACAACCAATTCAGCGGCTCTCGATTACATGACAGAGCCGCGGTTGCCGGCGCAGCCGACGCCGTTGCATAGCGGGATCGGGGTCGGGTCGTATCTGTCGCTGCAAATCGTGGGGGCGGTGTTTCCGCTGGCGGCGGGGTTTCTCGTGTTTGGATGGCGGGCACTGGGATCGACGGTGGTGGTAATCTGCAGCACGCTGGGGGCCACACTGGTACTGCGATGCGTCGGATGGCGCGGGCGGCAAATGCGGCTGATTCACATGATGTGGCTGGGCATGCTGCTTTCGCTGATGTTGCCGGCTCATCTATTCACGCTCAATAAGCAAAATGGCCAGGACGTCTGGCCGATCCTGCCGGCGGCGGGGATCGCCGTGGCGCTGCTGAGCTGGCTGCTGGGCGGGCTGGGGGCGCAGCGCGTACAACCGGCAGTGTCGACGCTGCTCCTGGCCTTCGTGCTGTTTCATGACTTGCTGACGCCGCAATATGTGTTGCGTGCGGACCATCTTTTCCTGGGCGATTTGCTCAAAGCCGATCCGACCGAGCAGCCCATCGGAGGCGCCGATACGTGGCTGAGCAACTCGGCGCCCAGGGGATACGATGCGCTGCGTACCGAGCCGGTGGCGGACCGGCTGACGGCGTATACGTCCGCGCAGCAGCGGCCGGACCGCGCATCGCTGACCATGCAGATGTTGATCCGGGATGGGATGCCGCCGCTGGAGGATTTGATTGTCGCGGGACAAAGCGCCTCGATTGGATGCGCCAGCGCGATTGCGCTGGTCATCGGGGGATTGTTCCTGCTGTACCGGAGCGTTTTGGATTACCGCATTCCCCTGTACGGGATTCTGGGAGCGGCGGGGGCACTGTTGGTATTGCCGATCCCGACTGTTATTTCGGATACCGCGACGCGCTGGGATTGGCTGCCGTTTAGGGCGCAACTGCTCGGCTGGCAGACGGCATTGACATTCGTCAACTACGAGCTGCTGGCGTCACCGCTGCTGCTGACGCTGTTTTTTCTGGCCAATACGCCGGGGCTTCGGCCCATCACGCATCGTGGGCGGGCCATTTTCGCGGCGGCGCTGGGGATTTGCTCCGTCATCGTACAGCTTTACGCTTCCGTGGCGATTGGGCCATACGTGGCGCTGCTCATCGTCAGCTTGCTGACGCCGACGCTGGATCGATTTCTGCGGCCTAGGACATTGGTTTGAGCGAGCAGAGAAGGTCGGGAATTGCATGGATTTGAATTGGCATCGATCGCCCGCGGAGCAGAAACGCGCCCTGTGGCTCGCGCGGGGAGTGTGGGCCCTGAGCTTTGGCATTTTGTCGGGCTTTGTC
>CAZCKE010000410.1:2063-4085 GCA_964499005.1 uncultured Tepidisphaeraceae bacterium | reverse complement strand
TCGCGCGGCGCCAATTATTTCTTCTTCGATTTCCCAGGGATCTTTCGCAGCGCAGACCCTTTATGAATCGCGACATGATCCGTCTTGTCGCTTTTGATCATGTATTGCGGATCATCCTTGGTCGCGTGGCGCTGATACCCCTTGAAGACAATCCGCGACGTGATCTTTTGGGTAGTCGTTCCGCTCACCCGCCCGGCTTCGGAGTTCCACGAGACATGATCGCCGATCTTGAATGATTTGCTCATATCGGTGTCAATAGATTATCCCTCATTGCGACGCCGGCCGCAGCGCCGGATGTGTCGTCGGCTTGACTAAATCCGATATCGTCCACGTGACTGAATCTGAAATCTGTTGCCCGTGATTCGTCCCCACCGCCCGGACCTGCGCTTTTCCTGCCGCCAGATCGACTTCCGGCCACACAAACACATGGGATTCACTGTTTTGTAGTCCCATCGATTTATGATTGACCCACAGTTCCACCGAATCGCAATTCAAATAGACCTTCAAGTCACATTTCCCAACCGGCCTGGGCTCAAACCGCCTCTCGGTGATATAAATCATTGGATCAGGATTCCAATTCGCCTTGTAAAAAAAGAACGCATCCTTGCGAGTCTTCCGATCCGCGGTCACCAGCCCCTTGTCGTTGATGCCGCCGTGATCTCCCTCATTTCGTCCCGCCGAGCCAAAATCGAACATGCACCAGACCAGTTTGCACCAAAGCCAGTGCTGATCCTTCATCGCCGCCCATGCGTTCTCATGCACCAAGGACTGCCACTCCTCTGGATGCCAGTGGCTCCCGGTCGTAGGTTGAACGACCGGCGGCTCATGCTGCATTACGCTTGCCCCCGCCCCGTATTCACTGATGCCGATGCTCTTGTCCGGATACTGCCGATGGAGCTTGGCTAATTGTCCGGCCCAATCGCCGGGTTTGCCGTCATACCAGCCGTAATATTTGTTCATACCCGTGACATCCATGTACCAGAGAATGGGCCCGCCCAGCCCTGATTGCGCCGCTCCCGTCGTCAGCCGGGTCGAATCGAGTGTATGGGCGAGTCCCGCCAGATCATTGATGAAATGCCATTGCTCCTGCGTGCCGTTGCGCGCATCCACCCACGGCTCGTTGTACATGCTCCAGAAAAAGATCGACGGATGGTTGTACCCCTGCTTGATCAGTTCCCGGAGCTGTTGCTGGGCATTGGCATGAAACTGCGGCGAATCCGTCTGCCGATTCACCAGCGCCAATTCCGCCCAGACGACCAGGCCTAAACGATCGCACTGCTCATATTCGTAATCGTTGTGCTGGTAGTGCGCCATGCGCACGCCATTGCATCCCATCTCAGCAACCAGTTTATAATCCTCCTCGATCATTTCTCCCGTGCCGGCAAATCCAACCGATGGCCTGCCCTGGTGCAGATCGACCCCATGAAAATCATACGGCTTGCCGTTGAGCAGCAAGCCCTGTTCAGGATCGACCTTGAAGTATCGAAAACCCAGCGGTTGCTCGCTGCCATCCTGCGGCAATCCATCCAAAATCACTTCGATCCTGGCGTGATAGAGATACGGATCAACTCGCCCGTTCCATAAATGCGGATGTTCGACGCTCAGCGTCCCCACCGCATCGGCAAAAGAGTTGGCAGGGATATTCTGATTTATGGTGCAATGTGCGACTTCAACATTTGAAGCATCTTCCACCGTGCAAACCACCTGCACCTTCGCATCATGGCTCGTCCCATTCCGCAGCTTCGTCGTTATGTTGACGTTGGCGACGGCATCCGTCACCGATGTTCTGAGATATACACCGGATGACCCATCATCCAACGGAGAGATGCCAATGGGCTTTCGGTATAGGACATCCACGGGGCGATAGAGTCCACCATAAATCGTAAAATCCCCCGAGAGGGGCGGCACATCGGGGTTGATCGCGTTATTCACGCGAACCGTGATGAGGTTGTCGCCTGCATGGCGGCTGTGCGCTGTGGCCTCGATCAATTGCGCAAAGTGCCGAACACAGATTTGAGCAAG
>CAZCKE010000410.1:0-2053 GCA_964499005.1 uncultured Tepidisphaeraceae bacterium | reverse complement strand
TGTATTCGGTTTTTAAAGCGAACGGTGATGAGGTTGTAGCCTGCATGGAAAAACTTGGTGACACCGAAACAAAAAGCCGCAAATCCTCCGTTGTGAGTACCGACGTCCTGGCCATTGACGTAAACGTGAGCGACCAAAGCAGCGGCGCCAAAACGCAAGAAAACATTCATCCCATTAAGTTCAGAGGACATGACGTGATGAATCCGATACCAGCCGGGGCCGCGGTAGTATGATTTTCCCACCGCTCCGTCTTCCGCATTCCAGGTATGAGGAAGGACAATTGATTGCCATCTGGAATCGTCAAAATCGACGTTCTGCGCATTGGCCGGGTCCCCCTTGATAAATTTGCACGCCGCATCGAGCCGGCGATTCATCTGCTCTGGCATGAGAACCGCACTGGCCTGAACCACGGGTGGATTGAGAAGAACAGCACCAATGAGCAGCATGAGGATCGAAATTAACCGCCCGGCCAATTGACTCATCGTTACCTCCTATCTATCTGACGGGGAATAAATGCGCATCCGCCGCGGATTTTAGCAAGTTATAGCGAAACCACTTGCCAATGATCGCTGTGGATAGGTTCAATTGGTTGTGAAAGATGGGGCCAAGTCCGTGTATACTGGTTCCCCCTTGCTCAAACGATGGACATGGCGGATTTTTGCGACCCTGCTGGCGGCCAGCGCGCTGGCCATGCTCGCTTTTGGGCCGCGCCCCACCAACGACATTCCGGCGGGTCGGGTGCAAATCCTGTATTGGGAAAAGTGGACGGGCCTTGAAGGCCAGCAGATGAAGGAGATTGTCGACGAGTTCAACAATACCATCGGCAAAGACAAAGGAATTTTCGTTGACTACGTCTCGATGAGCCAGATCGAGAAAAAGACCTTGATCGCGACGGCGGCCGGGGTGCCCCCGGACGTGGCAGGGATGTGGGATTCCCAACTCCTGCAGTATGCGTCGATGAACGCTCTGGAGCCTCTGGATGATTATGCCCGCGAGTACGGGCTGACACGGGACAAATTCAAGCCTGTCTTTTACGACGGATGCACGTACGAGGGCAAGCTGTACGCGATGCCGAGCACGGTTTATTGCGCCGCGTTGATCTGGAACAAGGAAATTTGGCAGAGCAAAGCCTCCGAGCTGCGCGCCGCGGGAATGGATCCGGATCGCCCGCCGCGCACGATTTCCGAACTGGACCAATACGCCAAGGCGATCGATACGTGGGATAGCGGGCACAAACACTTGGGTATAACGGGGTTTATTCCCACGCAGCCGGGCTCGTTCACCAACGAATATCCGTATTGGTTCGGAGCGGATATCGCCAGCTCCGACGGCACGAAAATAGAGCTTGATACGCCCCAGATGGGAGCGACGTACGATTGGGTTCGCAGCTACAGCGAGCGGCTGGGCAACGACGCGATTTCGGAATTCACGAGTGGGTTCGGGCAATTCGATTCGCCGGCAAACCCGTTCATGGCCGGGCAAAACTCGATGGAGTTGATGGGGCCGTGGATCGGCCAGTTCATCGAGAAGTTCACGCCGCGGATGAATCGCTTGAATGTGCCGGCAGACCAGCTTCAACGCGAGAAGAACTTCGACCAAGTGCGGATCGGCATGTCGATGGACGATGTGCAGAAGCTACTGGGACCGGGAGATTCGGATCTCCAATCGATTGCGGTAACACCGACCCGCAGGCAAACACTGCATTGGCTGGGTGGGGTCAAGGATTTGTACGTGACATTTGTCGACGGCAATGTTGCCGCTCGGCCGGCGTTGTACGGCGGCCCGGATGAGGCTGACAAGCAATATCGTTGGCGGCCCCCGGATGAGCGAAAAACACATACGCTATGGGGAGCCGCGGCATTTCCATCGGCGGTACCGGGCCTAAAGGATGTCACTTACGCGGGCATGGATATTCTGGTGATTCCCAGCACGTCCAAGCACAAGAAAGAGGCGTTTGAATTCATCGCGTTTGCCCTTCAACAGAAACAGATCGAAAAGCTGGCATCATTGCATGGCAATCTCTCACCGCTGGCGCAGGTGACGCCATCGTTTT
>CAZCKE010000409.1:660-4093 GCA_964499005.1 uncultured Tepidisphaeraceae bacterium | reverse complement strand
CCGCTTCGGCAGCGCATTGATCCGATTCACCGCCAGTTGAAACGTCCCCACTACATCCGAATAAACCCCCTTGCTAAATCCGATGTGGCTGTCGCTCACCTGCACGAACGTAAAATCCGCATCGGCAACGCCCCCCATATCCGCCCCAAAGGCGCGCGACTGGAGGATTCCCCCCCTCATCGCCCAGACCATCCCCGCGCCGGCCCACGCCATGCACTTGAGGAACCCCCGCCGATCAATCCCATCGCTCGTCTCATTCTTCTCAATATATTCCGGCATGTTGTTTCTCCAATAATTGATCTACTGATGGTTACTTAACGATGATCGTCCCCGTCATGTGCGGATGCACCTTGCAGTAATCCGCATACTTCCCGGGCTTACTAAAGCGGAACGCAAACTTGTCATCCGTATCCAACGCCTTGGAATCAAACACCGGCGGATCGCCTGTTCCTGTCGCCGTATGCGGCACGTCATCCTTGTTTACCCAGGTCACTGCCGTCCCCGCGGAGATGGCCAATTCCTTGGGCTTGAAGTTGAAATTATCAATCTCAACCACAGCCCCCGACGACGCCGTCGTCGCTCCCGCCCCATCCCCGCGCGCTATCGCCGCAAATTCCAAACACCCCACTCCAACCACCAACATCACAACACAAACCATCATATTCGCAGAACATAAATGATTCATACGAAACTCCTCTCTCACAACCAGACGAGCTACGCGCGCCGTTATTCCCGCGATTCAAATTTCTTCTGCTGGATGGTTTGAGGGGAAGTGGAAAAAGGACAGTGGAGTGCGGGGCAGTGGGAGCAAACACTTGCAGCCGTGAGTTCGTCGAACGAGGCCTTGATGGGTTTTCTCCCACCGCCCCCGCGTTTAAATTTTGTCTTAAAAATCCAGCCCAAAACACGCCGTACAACAAACCCTTAACTAAGGCCTGGTCGTCGCGCCCCCGCTCGCTTCCCCTCGAAACAACCCTTCAAATTCGCGCAGTTCCCCTCCATTCAAATCCGAAACCGCCCAAAACGTCATCCCCCCCGCGTTCCAATGCAGCAAGTTGTACCCCTGCTTTTGCAACTCCGATTCCCCACTCTCCCCCGGCCAGATGAAAACGTTAATCACATGCTTATTCCGATGATAAATCAGCGCCGCAACCGGCCTCTCGTGCATGAAATCCAACCGTCCCCCCGTCAGCGGAAACCCCTTCTGTGCCAAATCCACCACCGGCGGCGCAAAATCCAGCTTCCCATCAAACCACGGCTTGACCGTATGCTGATCGCTCGACGGCACATCCAGCAGATGATTCTCCGTCTGCAGCGATCTTAAATGCGACGCCAATGCCTCCTGCGCATCCATCTCATTGCCAGACAGCCGCGAAAGCCCTTGCGGCACCGCCAAAATCAGTCCCAAGATAATCAAGATGGACGCTGCCGCCGCGAGCACCTGCCAAAACATTCGCCCCGATCGAGCTGGCGTCTGGGCTCTCCGAATCTTCATCCCAAAATTGGTCTGCCCATTCCGCAGCGATGATTCCGAAACATCCACTCCCCCCGCCGCCATCAGCCGCTGCCGCAATTCGTCCGGCGCCGCCCGCAGCAACGCCGAATTCGCCGTTGCGCTCTTCACCGCCCGATCCGCCTCAAACGCCTGCTCGCACGCCGCGCACTGGCTCAAATGTGTTTCGATCTCGCGCGACGTCAATGAGTCCAGCTCATTATCCGCGTAGGCATGCAGCAGCTCGCGCGCATCTTTGCAGTTCATCGTCATGGCTTTGACCTCTGCGCCGTCATCGCCGGATCGTCCGACAAGATCTGCGCCAATCGGCTCCGCGCCCGTGCCAGCCGCGACATCACCGTCCCGATCAGCACCCCGCTTACGGCCGCGATCTCCTTGTACGACAACCCCTCCATTTCCCGCAGCACGACCACTTCTCGAATCATTGCTGGCAATTGTTCGATCGCCCCGCGCATTCTCTGCACGTCTTCCTTCCGCTGCAGAATCCGCGCCGGATCGCTCTCCGCCCCCACCGCCGTGACCGGCATCTCTTCGTCCAATTCATCCTCCCGCGCGATCTTCTGCCGCCTCAGCCAGTCGAAACAGGCATTCCGCACGATGGTCAAAACCCACGACCGCAAATCCCCGCCCCGAAACGCCCCCGCCGACCGCATCGCCTTCAGGCATGCTTCCTGAACGATGTCCTGGGCATCATGCTCGCCTCCAACAAGCCAACTCGCCAAATTATAAGCCGCATCCAGGTGCGCAAGGATCCCATTGACGACTACCGCGTCGCCCGAAACAGGGCCGCTTTCACGCCCGCCAGTAGATCGGCGAGGATCCAACCAGCATCCTTCCTTCGCTTGATCTATCCAACCGTCACCCGTCCAGACGAACCAGCCGCGAGTTTATTCCCGGCCGCTTCAATCTGGAATTTTACCCGACCATTGCCGTCTGGAAGCACGAATCCAGCAAAAGGAGCAAACAATAATGATACACGAGTTGATCGCCCAAGCCTCGAATGTCCCCGATCCCTCATTCGCAGTTCATTTCCTGGAATGGATCAGCCGTTTCCACGTCGTCATCGCCCATTTCCCCATCGCTTTTCTTTTAGGCGCCGCAATGGCCGAATCCTGGAACGTCTGGCGTCGCAATCGCACCCCATCGGTAATTGTTCGATTCTGCCTGTGGATCGGCGCTGCGGGCGCCGTCGTAACCGCTTCCCTCGGCTGGCCCCATGCCATCCTTGGCGGTTTTGGTGATCTCCCAGGCAATTCTCTCCCCTGGCACCGCTGGCTCGGAACCGCCGCGGCAATCCTCGCTATCGTGACGCTCATCATTTCAGAGCGCGACGCCTACAAAGGCCGGATCGGAATTCCGACTCGCGCGATGCTCTTTACCCTTGCCGCCCTCATCGTTGTCACCGGCCACCTCGGCGGTCTACTCACTCACGGCGAAGACTTTTTGAAATGGTGAGTGAGATTACTCGATCGTTCGTGGCGGCAATTTCAATTGCTCACCCACTTTCGCGTCATATTCAAACGGCTCAAACGGCGCCAGCCCCGCCCCCGGATACCACGTGATCTCCCCAAACACCGTCCGACCATAAATCGAATAAAAATCCACCCGCGCAAATGGAAACCCCTCCGCCAGCTTTGCTGCGAATTGCGTCATTTCCTCCAGATTCGCCGGCCGATCAATCAATTGCGCGGCGCGCGGATAAATGTAATATTTGAACGGCAACACCTGCCAGTTGAAATCCACCATCGTGATCGTCAATCCCTGCCCTCGTCCGACGTCCACTTCAATGAACTCCGGCTTCCCGTCAAAGCAATAAAACTTGAAATCCGCCGGATTCTTCCCCGTCCCATCCTCCAATATCCGCTCGCAAACAATTCGCGGCTTGGCCTCTTTGTCCGCCCACTCCCGCTTAATTAAATA
>CAZCKE010000409.1:0-650 GCA_964499005.1 uncultured Tepidisphaeraceae bacterium | reverse complement strand
ACGGCTACCTCTTCGGGACTCGGTTTCACGGAGCCTGCCACCCGCGCAGCTTCGTCCTGGCCTCTTCAATATTGAGCTTCGATTTATCCGTGCAAATGATATTGGCATGCGAGGCAGAGGAGACCTTGATCACAAACGAATCGGGCAGTGTCTCAAACGGAATTTCCTCCGCCCGATCCCAAACCCCATACAGTTCGTTGAGAACCCGGTCCCCCAGCCGCTGGGCGACATACGGCCGCACCGTATACTTATCCGCCAATTCCGTCATGATCCGTCGGCGGTAATTGATCTTCATCCACTGAAGCTTTTCGGTGAATGTCCTGGGATGCCTCAGGTGAAGCACCTTCCCCAGCGACCGAAAATAGCGCATCCGCAGTGACAGCCCATCCGGCAGGCTCTGCTCGAGAGATACCCAACATCGTTTCAGCGCTGATTTGACCATGTGCAATTTTGAGCTTCCGCGGCGTCTATCCCAGCTCTTGGAAAGCCCAGGACTCCAAATTGCCTTGGAGCACAAAGCGCCGAATAGCCAACTGCGCATCCCCAAGAAAAGCCACTGCGCCTGAATACGAAGGGCCCAGTTCCAGATCGACGACATTCACCAGATTTTCCCGTGATTCGGATCCTCCCACGCACACTCTTTGTCGCGC
>CAZCKE010000408.1:0-4113 GCA_964499005.1 uncultured Tepidisphaeraceae bacterium | reverse complement strand
TTGGTAAGGGTGATGGAAGGCCCATAAAAACCTCCGCCGATGGTCAAATTCGACGCGCTAGTGGTAATCGTGAAAGGTGCGGGCGTGAAGATCGACGCCGTTCCAAGATTCAGGGAATTGCTGCCGACAAACGTGAAGCTGCTGTAGACGCTCATACTCGAAGGACTGAGGGTCATGGGCGCGCCGCTAATGTTGTCCAGGATCCCGCCATAGATGGAGAACAGACCCGAGCCGATGGCGCCGGCATTGCCAAGATTTAATTGCCCGGCCGAGAGGCTGATGCCGCCGGAATAGGTGTTGGTGCCGGAGAGGGTCAGCGTGCCGGAGCCGGCTTTTGTCACGCCGTCACCCGAGCCCGAGATTATGCCGCTGACTGTCAGCGTCGCCGTGCCGTTGGTCGTCACCGTGACCGACGCGGTGAGAGTGACGGCGCCGCTTCCCATGTCGAGGGAATTGCTCCCCACAAAAGTGAAGTTGGCGTTCCATGTTTGAGTGGGATTGTTGCTCAGCGTGATCGCCGAGCCGGAGGTGTTGTCGATGGACCCGCCGTTGATGGTGAGTCTGCCGGAGCCGATCGCCGATGCGCTGCCCAGATTAAGCTGGCCGGCGGACAATGTCGTTCCGCCGGAATAGCTGTTGCTTGCCGTGAGCATCATCGCGCCGCCGTTGATCTTCAGCGAGCCTGCGCCGCTGAGGATGCCTGAATAGGTATTGCTTGAGCCGTTGCCGCCTTCGGTCAACGCCACCGCATTGGAAGCGATGTCAACCAAAGCCAGGCTGGCGTTGCCCGCCAGCCCACCCAACGTGAAGGCCCCGATGCCGCCGCTGAAGGCCAAGCTGTTGTTTTGCGTCAAAGTAACGGTGCTGTTCTGAACGGCATTGGCGTTGCCTAGTTGAAGCACGCCACTGGTGACGGTGGTGGCGCCGCTGAAGGTGTCAGCGGCCGCGAGAGTGAGCGTTGCGCTGCCGATTTGGCGCACGGAGCCCGAGCCGCCGATGACATTGGCAAACGTGAGATTACCGGAGAGGTCAAAGGCCAGAGTGCCGTTATCGGTGATGGAGCCTGTTGTCGGCAGACTTCCCGTGCCGCCATTGCCGACTTGGAGGGTTCCGGCGCTGATGGTGGTTCCGCCCGAATAGGTGCTGGAGCCGGTAAGGATAAGCGTGCCCGCGCCCGCTTTGGTCAGGGCAAAGGCGCCGCCGATTGCTCCATCGACGCTGAGAGAACTGGCGCTGGCGGTGACGGTGCGGTTGGCGGTAAGGGTGACGGCCCCGGTTCCCAAGTCCAGGGGATTGCTTCCGACAAATGTAAAATTGCCTCCCCAGCTTTGAACGTTGTTATTGCTCAGCGTAATGGCGCCGCCGCTGGTGTTGTCGATGGTTCCGCCGTTGATGGTAAGTGTTCCGCTGCTTGGCGCCGTGGCGCTGTTGAGGTTTAACTGGCCGGCCGCCAACGTCGTTCCGCCGGTGTAGGTGTTGTTACCGGTGAGGCTTAAGACACCACCGTTTATCTTTAATGAGCCTGCGCCGCTGAGAATGCCGGAATAAGTGTTGCTTGAACCGTTGGCTCCCTCGGTGAGGGCTACGGTACTGGAAGCGGTGTCCACCAATGCCAGATTACTGCTTCCGGCTAGTGCGCCGATTGTGAACGACCCAATACCGCTGCTGAAAGCCAAGCCATTATTCACGCCGATGGAAACCGTGCTGTTCTGCACGGCGTTCGTATTGCCCAACTGGAGGATGCCGGCGTTGATGTTGGTCGAACCGGAATAGGTATTGGCGGCGTTGAGCAGGAGCGTCCCGGTTCCGGCCTTGGTCAAGCTTTTGGATGTCCCACTGATGACGCCCCCTTCGGTCAGAGTTCCGGCGTTGGTGGTCACCGTGCTATTGGCTCCCAGTGTCACCGCCCCGCTACCCAGGTTGAGGTTGTTGGTCCCCCCGAACGTGAAGCTGCCGCTCCAGGTTTGGGCGTTATTGTTGCTCAGGGTGATTGGGCCGCCACTGGTATTGTCGATTGATCCTCCGTTAATCGTCAGGGTGTTGCCGCTGGTGATCGCGCCGGCGGTATTGAGGTTCAGTTGCCCGGAATTGAGGGTCACGCTCGACGTGCTGCCTGAGATGGTCAGCGTGCCGCCGCTGACTGTGACGGCGATCGATTCGGCACTGGGCAGTATCAAACCGCCCCCCACGACCGTCAGCGATCCCGGCGGGCCCTGGGCGGCGAAGCTGCCGGAATATGTATTGCTCGATCCGTTGTTGCCGACGTGAAGCGCCACCGATTGCGGTCCCATGTTTCCCTGAGCCGTCAAAACGACCGCGCCGCTACCAGACAATCCACCGAACGTCGGGCTCTCGGAACTGTACGTGAACGCCAATGCCCCGTTGCTCATGGCCACGTTGACCGTGCTGTTTTGCAAGGCGTTATTATTGTTGAGCGTGATTCCGCCGCTGTTGATGGTTGTCGTGCCGCTGAAGGTGTTGGCGGCAGTGAGGGTGATCCCACCCGATCCGCTTTGCGTCAAGCCACCGCTGCCGCCAATCGTGTTATTGATGGTCGTTGCCGCGGATAAATTGAAAACCAGAGTCCCGTTGTCCGTTACCGATCCGGTGGAGGGCAACGCGTTGGTACCCGTGCCGTTGCCGATCTGTAGCACCCCGGCGCTGATTGTCGTGCCACTGGAATAGGTGTTGGCGCCGGTTAAAATCAGCGCCCCACCGCCGGATTCCGTCAGCCCCCCCGATGAGATGACCCCAACCACATTGAACGTATCGCCCGAAGCGATATTAAACGTCTGGGTCGAGCTATTGAGGCTCATATTTAGCGGATTGCTGGAATTGCCCAGCGTGATGGTCCGCGTTGTTCCTCCTCCGCTATCGTCAATGCCGCCGTTGATCGTCAGGGTTTGCGCCGTGGAGCTTGTTGATTCCAGCGTCAGATTGACATTGCCTGTGTAATTGAGGTTAAGGCCCGTCGAACCCGTAGTCCGCGCCGCATTCAAATAGAGCAAGGTGTTTGCGGAGAACGTCACACCGGAAAATGAATCGTCAATCACGCCCCCGGCCCAATTGGCCGTGTTGTTGTACAGGTGCGCCGAGTCATTGGTCGTCCCGCTGGTGGCGCCGATCCAACTTAAAAGAATGCGTGACTCCAGCGGCTCAATCGCGGCCCCAATGGCGCGATGAATTTGACGGCGGTTCCGTTGGTTGCGCCGTTTTTGATGAGTCGGACGAACGGACGCGCCGACTGTTTCCCATGCCCGCAAGGATTCTTTGGGTATCATGGACTGCCCCTGTGAGATGAAGTTCGGACAAAAGAGGCAGGGTGGCCCGACGCTCCCTGCCGGAGTTGATCACGGATTCGACGGATCACCCGATGATGAGTTTCACAAAACGCTCCACCATGCGGGACCGCTTTTGTAAACAACTACAACATTGACGCCGAGCCTCCGCCTAATCCTCTACTTCTGCCGACTCGGCGCACATCGATTAATAGCGAGGCACAATATCCGAGCGTTTCGATCGTGGTCAAGAATATTCCAGATTTGTTCAATGGTGATTTAACATTTCATTGGAGTAGCGTGAAGATGTGTTGCGCGGCGCTCTTCCAACAACAATGCCCACACGAGGCGGCGAAAGGTCGGGGCCAGTCGCCGCAATGACCCATTGCCGCGCCCGGAGCGCGGCCAGGGTCTGCTCCTGCTGGTCAATCGCTTGCTGCCCTTTCTCAACGAGTTCTTGAATTTTGCGCAGCCACTGAAAGGCCGCGGCATGCTGAGTGGGCAGGCGATGCAAATCCAAGGCCTCTATCCGCCACTCGATCATCGCTTGCTTCTGGCGGGCGAGCTTGGGTCGCATTGATCTCATGGAACTTCTGTTCGGCGGGCTTTCGATTCGACCTGCCCTGGGTCAGACGGACCTTCTGGCCGCCCAACGTCACGATCCACCACCCGACATCCTTACGAAACCAAATCTTGTTCGGGCGTGCCATGGCGGACCTCCGGTCAATAGTGCCTTGGAAAGAACCAGGGCTTGACTACAAGTTTGGCGATTGCTCCGCAGTGACCTTTCCCCCTCAACCCGATCCGGCTGGAATGTTAGTATTTCGGCCCGATC
>CAZCKE010000407.1:0-4114 GCA_964499005.1 uncultured Tepidisphaeraceae bacterium | reverse complement strand
CGTAAACGCATGCGCATCCCATGAGATCAACCGGTCCGGCCTCGCCAGGTCGTGAATCCAGGTCAATCCCCACAGAAACGGCGCCTGCCGAAGCTGATATTCCGATTGAAGCCCCGAGTACAATGCGAACCAGATCGGCATCTGCAGAAGCATCGGCAAACACCCCATGATCGGCGTCGCCCCCATCCCCTTGTACAATTCCATCTGCGCCTTGGCGAACGCCTCTTTGTCATCCCCATATTTCTTCTTCAGCCGCTCCATCTCCGGAGCCATCTTCTGCATCTTCATCATGGAGACTTGCGAACTCTTGGTGATCGGATGCAGCGCTAAGCGCACCAGCACCACCAGCGTGATGATGGCGAGTCCCCAATCGCGCCAAACCCAATGAAATCCCCGCAACAAGCCGACCAATCCGTCCACCAGCCATGAGAAGGTGCAAATACCGCAGAATCCGCTCGACGTCGCCAGAAGCTGCCCGTATTCCCGCGGAAAGTTATCGTAATAATCCCCCTCCAAAATGGATCGCTGTTTGGGCCCGAAGAAAACCGCCATCGGAATCTCCGTGGCCGCGCCCGGCGCCAATTGCACGTCATTGGTCGTGAAGCTGAGCGTCACCAGCCGATTCTCCGCCAGATCACCCGCATTTAACGCTCGTGCGTGAACACTCTGGATTTGATCCGGATTCTCCAGATGAACGATCGCGCTGAAATAAACGCTCGACATCCCCGCCCAGAGCAGCGGATTCTGTTTCGTGTTGCGCGTGATGTCCTTATCTTCCGCCCCGGGCTTGTAGTCCCCCAGCGCCGACCGCTCGACATCAACCGATTTGTCCCCCCGGTCGTACCCCGCATCGACCTGGCGATCGTCGTTTCGCTCGATTTCCCGCGGCGGCATCGTCGGACCGTTAAACGACAGGCTTACTTTTTGCGGCTGATCCGAAACATTTGCCCCGCGATAACAAAACGCCACCTAATCTCCCGCCGGCCCCTTGTTCGAGCCTTTTTGCGTGACCTCATATGTCTTGCTGACGTGCAACACCGGCTTCCCGTCGCTCGAAACGATATCGACCCCGTACGTCGCCGACATGGCCGATGCCGACTCCTGCTTCCATGTCACTCCCAGCAGATCGATCGCGTGACCGTTTACCGTCACCGTCTGCGCCGCCAGTGATCGCGTGTCATCATGCCCCGGATAGGGCTGCTGAAACTGGTACATCTCCTTCGCATCAATCTCTTTGGCCTCATTGAGGTTGACCGAATCCAGCCCCGCCCCCATCGCCGAAACCGAAAGCCCAATCGCGACATTCGGATCGTTCGGCTTGATCGAGCCCAGTACGACCGGTGGTCCCGCCTGCTCCGTCCCTATCGCCCGCAGCGCCGTCGGCGCCGTGGCCGGCATCATGTTCTGCACCGTCGTCGTCGGCGCCGTCCCGGGCTCATTGTTGGCCGAGCCCGCGGATTTCATTTCCGGCTGCTCCGCTGGAATCGGCGCCCCCGTCGTATTCCAGTTCGGATGTTTGGGCCAAATTACCTCTTTGACGAAAATCGTGTATCCAACGATCAGGGCGAACACGATTCCCATCGCTATGTACGTCTTCTTATTGCTCATGAAGTAATTTCCAGCGGCCCGGGCCCAGCGTCCTCGTGGCGGGCCGCCTTACCGACCGTCGATCAATCGGCTTCCTAAAAATTTATCCAGCTCCTCGATCGCGAATACTTTCTTCACCGTCGCCTCCACGTCGTATGGCAGGCGCACAAACTCGATCGAGGTGTCCGTCACGACCACGAAGCTGGTTCGCGGGTCGCGGTCCCGCGGCTGGCCGACCGATCCGACGTTGATGATCGCCTTCTCGTCGGTCAGCTCAAACCGATAATCCAGCTCGTCGGGGCTGTAAAAATCCGGCCCTTCCAGGAAGACTCCCGGCACGTGCGTATGGCCTACAAAGCATAGGCGATCAAATCGCTCAAAGATGCTCCCGAACTTCCCCGGATTCGTATAGATGTCATCGGGGAAGATGTATTCATTGATCGGCCGCCGCGGCGACGCGTGCACCGCCACAAAGTCATTGGTCCGGATTCGGACCGGCAGCCCGCCCAGGAATTTCCACCGGTTGGCCCGCCGCTGGGGATCCGGGTCCTCGTCAAATATCTTGCGGGTCCAATAACACGCCGCCTCCGCCCCCTGGTTGAAATTAAACGGCTCATAGAAAACCGCAAAGTCGTGGTTTCCCATCAATGTTGCCCGGCATCGCGTCGACACCAGGTCGATGCATTCCATGGGGTTAGGCCCATAACCCACGATATCCCCCAGGCAAACGATATGTTGGATTTCGCGGCGGTCAATCTCCTCCATCACCGTTTCCAGCGCCTCGATATTTCCGTGAATGTCACTGATGATCGCAAACATGCAATTTCCTGGCCCGACCGCCGTTATTTCGTTCCCGAGCCGGGGTCGTGATGGTAAGGATGCCGCCGAACCGCGTCAAACGGCTCCCGCCCAGCCATTCTCATGCCGTTTCCTCGCCCGCCGGCCAATTGTGTTCCCCCCTCAGCATCGGCATATCCCACTTGCCCCCAGCGGAAATTGCGCGTCGTGGGATCTGGTCCGTTTTTCCTTGACCCGTACCCCCGCCACATCCGACAATTCGTCCCGCTTCAGCGGAATCACCTCATGGACTTTAAAGCACTTTTGAAAACCGCGGCCGATAACGGCGCCTCCGATCTCCATCTCCAAGCGGGAAGCCCCCCCATCATTCGTGCTGGCGGCGTCCTTCGCCTGATCGACGCCCCGCCCATCCAGCCGGCCGAGATGAACCAATTCCTCGCCTCCATCGCCCCTTCCATGTACAGCGCCGATGTCGCCAGCGCCGCTCGCAACGGCCTCGATTTTTCATACGAAGCCCAGGGCATCTCTCGATTCCGATGCAGCGCTTTCTCCACGATGGGACGCCTCGGCATCACGCTGCGCCTCATTCGCACGCAAATCCCCTCCATCGACCAGCTCAACTTGCCACCCGTCGTGCGCGACATCGCCCTCTCGCGCCGCGGCCTGTGCCTCTTGACCGGCACCACCGGCAGCGGCAAGAGCACCACGCTCGCCGCCATGATCGATCTCATCAACTCCGAACAGCGCGTCAAGATCATCACCATCGAAGATCCCATCGAATATATCCATGCCCCCAAACAAGCTCTGATTTCACAAATGGAGCTCGGCACCGACACCCCTTCGTTCGATCAGGCGCTGCGCCAGGCCTTGCGCCAGGACCCCGATGTCATCCTGGTCGGCGAACTGCGCGACGTTGAAACCCTGCGGATGGCCCTCCGTGCCGCCGACACCGGGCACCAGGTTTTCGCCACCGTTCATAGCGCCCGCGCTGCTCAGACCATCGAGCGCATCATCGCCATGTTCCCACCCGCCGAGCACCAGATACTCCTTTCTCAATTGTCTCACTCGATTGAGGCGATCGTCAGTCAGCGTCTGTTGCTCACCCGCGAGGGGATCAAACGGCGCCCTGCCGTCGAAATCCTTCGCGGCGGCCCTGTCGCCGAGCGATACATCCTCGAAGGAAAGCTGAACGAGCTCTCCACCTACGTCGGCGGCGGTGAATCGGGCATGCAGACCTTCGACCAGCACCTTCTTCAACTCTATCAGGCCCAGATCATCACCGGGACCGAAGCCCTGCATAACGCGACTCGGCCCGAATCGCTCGCTGTTGCCCTGCGCGGAATCAAGCACACTGGACGCGCCGCGACGTCCTGAACCGTCCTTCATCGGAGTAACTCCCATGGCCGAATCATCCCCTGTTTCCATCGAGCAGCATCCCAACGCGGTCGTCGTCCACGTGAACGTGAAAGACCTGGACGAACAGCATCTCTCTGCCCTTCGCGACGACTTAAAGCCCGCCATCGACAAGGCCGATGGGCTGCCTTTCGTGATCGACCTGGCAGCGGTCAAGTTTGTCCCCAGCATCACGCTGGGCGCGCTGGTCAAGCTCTCCACCGAATTCAAATCGCGCAACCAGCGCCTCGTGCTGGTCTCCCTTCAGCCCGTGATCCGCCAGGTGTTCGCCATTACTCGCCTCGACCGCATTTTTGAGATTCAGCCCAGCATCGAA
>CAZCKE010000406.1:0-4152 GCA_964499005.1 uncultured Tepidisphaeraceae bacterium | reverse complement strand
CTTTCCGAAAGGGACCGGCCACCTTCCACTGGGTGAGCCCTCCGCGCTCGAAGTGGTCGTGAATGGCGGCTGCCGCTCCCCCGATGCCTCCATCGGGAGCGGCTTGCGCGTCGAGCCCTCCATCGGGCGCCGACCCCGATCCGCCGGAGCTCGAGCCCGACGACGTCGACCCGGAGCCACCACTGGAGCTCGACCCCGACGACGTCGACCCTGTGCCTCCGCTCGACCCGGACGCGCCGCTCGATCCGGACCCGCTCGACCCCGATCCGCTCGACGACGACGCGCCCCCGGCGTCGCCCATGGGCGCCCCCGACTGGCCCGACGTGGCACACGCGACGGCGATGGCGGGTGCGGCGAACAAGGAGATGCGAATCGACTTTCGGCGGGCGGAGACGTCCGGTGAATGGGGCATGCCGGTGCATGGTGTCACGGGGATGCCGAGCCGTCATGCGCAGCGCCGCGGCGCGCGCGTTCCGGCCATCCCGCCGCCGAGAGGGACGCTCGGGGGTCCACCTGCCCCGACGCCGGCGACTGAACCCTTCGTTTCTTTTCTCTGAACCAACGCCGTCCGTTCGACAACAGAACCACGCGTTCACGGTAGTTCGCGTGCCGTCGCCTCGGTTGTCCTCCCGGCGCAGCCACGCGCATGGTCACGCGCTGCCGTCCTTCCCGCGCTCCGTGGCCAGATGCGACTGGACCCGCCGGGGACCAGCTGCTGGGGGAATCGTATGATCTCGAGCGTGTCTCATCGGCTGCGTGCCCTGACGCTGCGGACGCCTTTGCGGCGCCTCAGCAGCGCCTTTCACCGGTACGCCTACATGTTCACGCCGGCGCAGCTCGCCTTCCTGCTCCGGTGCCTCGAACAAACGGAGCATGTCCCGGGTGCCGTCGTCGAGATTGGCTGCGCGTCAGGACGAACGACCGTGTTCTTGAACAAGTACCTCGACGAGCTCGACTCGGTTCGTCGATACGTGTGCATCGACACGTTTCGTGGTTTCACGACCGACGACGTCGTCTTCGAGACGCGATGTCGCGGCAAGGCGACGCACAAGCTCTTCGGCTTTCGGGTGAACGACAAGGAATGGTTCGACCGCAACTTGACGGAGAACGGAATAGAGCGCGTGAGCTCGTTTCAAGGCGACATCAAGACGCTGAACCTCGCCGCTCTCGTTCCCCGCGTCTCCATGTGCATCATCGACGTGGACCTCTATCTGCCGGTCAAGATCGCGCTCTCGAAGGTGATGCCTCTCGTCAGCCCCGGCGGGCTCGTCGTCGTAGACGACATGATCGACAACACCACGTTCGACGGTGCTCGCCAGGCGTATCGGGAATTCACGCGCGAGAGCAACTTGCCCGAGGAGATCGCGCTCCGCAAGCTCGGCGTCCTCCGCGCCCCGCGCTCGCCTTGACGCAGGTGCTCGCCATGACACACCCTCTCCGATGAAGGAAGGAAAGCCGAGCCAGACGGCCTCGCTCGTCGCGATCGCGAGGGCCCTCGCGGACCGGGGCTATACGACCGTCCCGAGCTTCCAGGACCCCGTCTCCGCGCGCCTCCTCCCGCGAAGATGGGCGGCGATTCTCGCGCTCGCGCTGCGCGCGTGGCGGAGGGCGGACCCCAAGGTACTCCGGCCGGCGATCGCCCAGCTCGACGTCATTCCGCTGCGCGTCGCGAGGATCGACATGGAGCTCGAGAGAGCCATCGGCGCCGGTTGCCGCCAGGTCGTCCTCCTGGGGGCCGGCCTCGATGCCCGCGCGTTTCGGCTTTCGTCGCTCGCCGACGTGGACGTCTATGAGGTCGATCACCCCGCCACGCAGGCGTACAAGCGCCGCAAGACGTCCTCGATGTGCCCGGTCGCTCGGTCGCTCACCTTCGTGCCCATCGACTTCGAGCGCGACTCTCTGCAGCGCGCCCTCGGGATTCCGCCGTCGCCCGCGCCGCCGGCGGCTCTCGGCGGGCCGCCCTACGACACGACGAGGCCCACCGCCTGGGTCTGGGAAGGCGTCGTCATGTACCTCAGCGACGACGCCCTGCGCGCGACGTTGCGCGACGTCGCTCACTCCTCGGCCCCCGGCTCCCGCCTCATCGTCAACTACCACAGCGTGCCCGTGGGCCGCCGTGTCCCGGGGCTCCGAGCCATCCTGTCTCTGTGGGGCGAGCCTCAGATAGGGAATCGAAGCGCCGAGACGATGGAGGCGGAGCTCCGGCAAGCGGGGTTCACCGTGGAGTCCGATACGGGTCCCTCGGACTGGGCGCGGGAGCTGGGGGCTGAAGTGCCGATCGGGGAGACGGCCCGGATTTCACGAATCGTGGTCGCCCTTGTCCGCCCATCGGAGGTCTAGCCGCCCGTCGCAAAAAGCAAGAAGCCGACCTTCAGCGACTGATTGTTCCGCTGGGTATCCACTGCGCTGGGGCAGAGGTCTGAATCTCGACGCGGCTCCCGCAACGTAGAGGAATCGATTCGCGTTGCGGAGGACGAATGGGGCCGGAGGCGGCGTCGTTCAGATCGGCAAAAGGCCCCATGGCTTGTTCGGGGTCGTGTAGAACTTCGATGTGGAGGACATCGCGATCGATGTCGATCGATCCGACAACATTGTCGAGGTCGGCGCTGCAAGAAAAGCTTGTGCGCGTCGGGCTCTCCCGGTGACTCAGGAAGCGGTACGGACCGCAGCCGGAATTGCAGAGCTCTCGGGCCAGACCCACGGACGGGACGTCAAGATCGAGGACTTTTGCCGCCGTGCAGTCGGGGCCGAGCTTCCGTGAGACCGTCACGAAGCGGACGATCGTGTGGTCTCTCCCTGCGCCCGCGTCGCTCAGGCAGCGGACTGGGTCGCCGCCGTCTGCTTTGGGAACCGACGCAAGCTGCGTCGTGCGGTCGTCCGAGCGCCCGGCCCGATCGGCGATCGGAGCGCCGCTCTCCACTCTTGGACTCGGTGGGTCGCTTGCCTGGTCGTGCGTGGCCGCGGCCGAAGGTTCATCGACGGCGATGTGTGGAGAGCGTCCGCAAGAGGCCAGCGCACTAAGCCCGAAGACTATGTGGGTTCCACGCGAGGCGCTCACCAATTCACGGGCACGGGCGTGGGCTGAGGGTTGAGGCTGGTCGCGCCCGTCCCGAGCTCACCGTTGTGATTCGTGCCCCAGCACTCCACCGCGCCAGTCGACAGGAGCGCGCACGTAAAGCCCGTCCCGGCGGTGAGCTGAACGGCGTTGGTCAAGCCGGAGACCTGGACGGGAGTTGCGACGGTGCTCGCGACGACGCCGTTGCCGAGCTGGCCGCTGCCGTTGGCGCCCCAGCATCGAACCGTTCCGTCCGAGATGAGCGCGCACTCGTGACCGAAGCCACCGGCGACCGACTTGACCGTCAGACCATTTAGCCCGAGGACTGCCGTCGGCGTGAGGACCGCCACGTCGCTGCTGCCGGTGCCCGTTTCTAGCGATGCGTTGTCGCCCCAGCATTCCATGCCCCCCGAACTCATCACCGCGCAGATGGTGCTGGTGCCGCCATAGACTGCCGTGACGCCGGTCAAGCCCGGCACTTGGGCCGGACTGAGGAGGGTGCCACCGCTCGTGCCGTTGCCTGCCTCGCCCGCAAAGTTCGCCCCCCAGCAAGAGACGGTTCCGCCCGCGAGCAACGCACAACCTCCCGACTCGAGGTGTGCGAGCGAGGACACCTGACTCAAATTCGCCTGGAACGGAGGGGATACATTGGCGGCGACGCCTAACCCGGGCGGACCTAGCATTCCGTCACCCCAACAGAAGACGAGGCCGCCCGGCACGAGGGCACATGAGAAGGAGCCGTCGCGCCCGTCCGAGTCTTCGGTGACGGCGAGCGCGCCCGTGAGGCCCGACACTGCAGTGGGCGCGCAGGGCGATGTCGTGCAACCCGGCGAGTCGTTGCCGAGCGCTTCGAATCCCTGTCCCCAGCACTCGACGCCGCCGCCCCCGACGATCGCACAGGTATTGAGGAGGCCCGAGGCGACCGCTGTTGCCTTGCTCACGCCCGGGACCGCAAAGGGTGTGAGGACGTTGGTGGTCGTGTTGGTGCTTCCGGTCTGACCGAAATTGTTCGAGCCCCAGCAGCGCACGGTTCCGTCCGAGAGCACCGCGCAGTTGGTGGAGGTGAAGCCGCCCGCCGCGATGGATACCGCCTTGAG
>CAZCKE010000405.1:0-4161 GCA_964499005.1 uncultured Tepidisphaeraceae bacterium | reverse complement strand
GGGCCGGCGGCGATCGTGATGCCGGTATCAACAAGCGGCTCGGCGTAGACTTGGCCGTCGACGGTCGTGGCGAAAAGCTTGCCGAACGATCCCAGCGTTACGTTGGCCGGCGTTAACTGAACCTCATTGGAGTTTACGCCGGTGCTCTGGAGATCGTCATGAAACGTCAAAATGTTGACCGAGAGGAGCCGGCGCGATTCGAGCGCTTCGATGAAGCGAGGCCTTCGGGCGGCCGATTGTCGCCGTGACCGGCGCCAATGATCCAAAAATGTGCGCAGCGCGGATGGACAATTTTTTTGGCTTGCCACTGTTTGTCCCTTCCTTCGTAGGCTTCGATCATAGCGGCGCGATCAAAGCCCAAACAAGCGCAAATCGCGGGTTAATGCCGTAAGTCTGGCGCTAAAGGTGACAATAGGGAGACTATTTTCTATTATCCGGCCGGCAAATTCAGAATCGGAGAAGCGATCAATGCCTGTTGAAATTACGATGCCCCAACTTTCGGACACCATGACTGAGGGAACGGTCGTTAAGTGGCACAAGAAAGAGGGAGACAAAGTTCGCAGCGGCGAAGAAATTGCGGATATCGAGACGGATAAGGCGACCATGCCCATGGAAGCCTTTGATTCGGGAACGTTGGCTGTCATCCTGGTTGCTGAAGGGCAAAAAGTAAACGTGGGAAATGCAATTGGTGTAATCGCCACCGGCCAGGAAAAGCCGGAGGAGATCAAAAAACAATATGCGTCGGGTGCAAAGACCAAGGCAGTCACGCCACCAGCTCCATCGTCTGCACCGGCAAAATCCCCTTCGCCTTCTATCGTGCCCGCTTCGGCGAAAGCGGCCTCTGCCCCGCAGGCATCCAAGCCCGGGAATTATCAATTCGATATCGTCGTCATTGGCGGCGGTCCGGCAGGCTATGCGGCGGCCATCCGGGCAGGACAGCTTAAGAAACGTGTCCTCTGCATCGAAAAAGAAAATCTTGGCGGCACTTGCCTCAATTGGGGTTGTATTCCCACCAAAGCGTTGTTGGATGATGGCGCGTTCATCCGCAAGCTCCGTCTTCACGCCGGCGAACATGGCGTCGCATACAAAGACCTGTCGATTGACTTCAACAAGCTGATCGGCCGCAGTCGGGGAATCGCGGATAAGCTCAGCAAAGGAATCGCATTCCTTTTTAAAAAATACGAGGTGAAACACGAAATGGGCGTGGGGCAACTGCTTGCTCCTCATCGCGTGAAGATCACCGGCAAAGAAGGCGCCAAGGAAGTCACCGCTCAGCATGTAATTCTGGCCAGCGGCGCGCGGGCAACGCCTCTGCCGGGCGTGGCTTTTGACGGGGCCAAAGTCATCACGTCCCGCGAGGCAATGATCTTGCCTAAACAGCCCAAGAAAATTGCGATCATCGGAGCGGGCGCCATCGGGTGCGAATTTGCCGACTTTTACAACGCCGTCGGGACCGAAGTCGTCATCGTCGAAATGCTCGATCACCTGCTGCCCAACGAGGATACGGATGTCTCGCTTTTGCTGGAACGCGTCTTTGCGAAGCGAAATATCGACGTGCGAATTAAAACCAAAACAGACAAAGTCGAGCCCGCCGCGACCGGCGTGAAACTGACCCTGTCAGGCGACAAGCCCGGCGTCGTCGAGGCAGATGTTGTTCTGGTCGCGATCGGCGTCAGCGGAAATACCGACGGTTTGGCGTCCCCTGAAGCCAAGCTGGAATTGTTCAAGGGGCGCGTCAAAGTCGACCCGGAATATCGCACGAACCTCGAAGATGTTTGGGGAGTCGGCGACTGTGTGAGCCTCCATTGGCCCGAGCAGCAGGGGATGGGCGGATATCGTCATCCCGACTTGGCCCACGTCGCGCATCACGAAGCGGTCATTTGCGTCGAGCGCATGGTCGGTTTTGCCGACCACGCGATCGATTACAAGTCAATCCCCGGCTGCACCTATACTCATCCGCAAGTCGCCAGCATGGGCCTCAGCGAACAAAAAGCCCGCCAGGAGAATCTCAAGATCAAGGTCGGCAAATTCCCCTTCAGCGCCAGCGGTCGCGCTCTGGCCTTGGGCGAACCGGATGGATTTGTAAAGCTGATCTTCGACGCTGAATATGGTGAGTTGCTCGGCGTTCACATGATCGGCGAGAACGTGACCGACATGCTGGCCGAGTTGGTTATGGCCAAGAAGCTCGAGGGGACCGAGGAAGAGATCATCGAAGCGATCCACCCGCATCCCACATTCAGTGAAGCAATCATGGAAGCCGCGGGCGTGGCGGATGGCCGAGCCATCCATTTGTGACACGAAGGAGGATGGCATGCGAAAATATGTGAAACAAATCAGCATATTGACGTTCACCGCGATGTTGGCCGCCTGCTCACAGACGGGCCAAACCATCGGCGACAACCAGATTCCTGCCGGCGTCAACGCCGCATTCACCGCCGAACATCCCTATGCCAAGATGGATCATCCCACCGAAAAACAGCACCAAAACGGCCCAGCAGCCTATGTGATTCCCTACACTCGCCCTGATGGAACCAGGGGCGAAGCCAGCTATTCGCCGGCGGGTGTGCTATTGGAAGACAAATAATTATTGAATTTCAGGAGATTCAATGAGCCGAAAAGCATTGATCGTCTGGGGCGGATGGGCAGGCCATCAGCCCAGGGAGATGGCGGAGGTCTTCCGCGATTTACTCACCAAGGAAGATTTTGAGGTTGAAGTGCTCGACACGCTCGATGCCTTCGCAAACGCCGAAAAGCTCAAGGCGCTCGATTTAATTGTTCCCGTATGGACTATGGGGGAGATCACCCCGCAGCAGCTCGATCCGGTCGTTCATGCCGTCAAGAACGGCGTGGGAATTGCGGGCTGCCATGGCGGAATGTGCGACTCATTTCGAAAAGCGACCGAATGGCAATTCATGACCGGCGGCCAATGGGTCGCGCATCCAGGGAATGATGGCGTCGAATACACCGTGCATATCGGCCCGAATAAAAGCCCCATCACCGAAGGGATCAAGGATTTTCCCGTCAAAAGCGAGCAGTACTACATGCACGTCGATCCGGGGGTGAAAGTGCTGGCGACGACGCGATTTCCCACGGCCGATGGGCCGCATGTCGGCAACGGACCGGTCGATATGCCCGTGGTCTGGACCAAGATGTACGGCAAAGGCCGCGTCTTCTACAGTTCCCTGGGGCACCAGGCCGATGTCATTCTGATTCCCCAGTCGCTGGAAATCATGCGCCGCGGATTCCTCTGGGCCGCCGAAGGCAAATTCCGCCGACCCTTCGCGCTTTTATGATCTCAAATCAGAATAAAACGACCGGCACGCGTCCAGCATGCCGGTCGTCAGAGCCTGCGACTCCTTTCGCAACCTTCCGTGATTCGTGTGCCGGCGCCGCTCGCCGCCTTTAAGCGTTCGAGGCGCCGGCAAGATCGCTCGGCTCCGTTTGATTGGCCAACTCTTCCAGAAAAACCGCCAGCCCGTCTTCAGAATTCCGTCCAATGACGCGCTTCGCAATGGCCAGCAACTGCGGATGTGCATTTCCCATGGCGACGCCAAGTCCCGAATTTTTGATCATCGGCAGATCGTTGGTGTCGTCGCCGACGGCGATGATGCTCGACGGTTCGATCCCGTGCCTCGCGGCCACTTGCAGAATTCCCTGCCACTTATTGACCGCCGGATCGAAGATTTCCATCAGGTCCAAGCCATGCGAGCCAAGGACAAAGTTGTGCCTCACGATTCGGTTGCCAAAGGCCTGATCCAGCTCGCGCACCAGATCCTGCGTATGAGCCGACGGATTGACCACACCAACTCGGATGGTGTGCGCGTGATCGTGAATTGCCAGATCGTCTCGCCGTTGTACGGACACTTTCTTCATCTCAAACCATTCGCTCGTCAGGGGGCTCAGCGGGACATCGGCACTGGCCAGATAATCGACGCCGGCGGCCAAGTAGTCTTGAAGTACCAGCGCCGCATAGCCTCGCGCTTCGAGAAATGCGCACAACTCACGGGCCAGGGCCGGGCTCATCTTTCGATGATCCAAAACACTCGAATCGCGCGTGTCGATCACCAAGGCGCCCCCGACAAAAACGGCCAAATCGTGGTGTCCAGCCGCATCGATCACGCTTCGAATCTCGGTAAAACTGAGGCCGGGTGCAAAAAAGAA
>CAZCKE010000404.1:0-4167 GCA_964499005.1 uncultured Tepidisphaeraceae bacterium | reverse complement strand
AGCGTTCTCAGCCGGCGCCAGCTTGGTAGGCGTAAACAATCCGCACGCCAGCGCCGCCGCCCCCAGCCACAGCGCAAACCAGAAGAAAACGTTGATGGTACGATCGGAAACGCCCCGCATGATCCGGACCTCCCTGTCCTTCGATAAATTCAGCCGTCGTTCATCCTGAACGTTGACCGTTACCCAGCATATCGCACTCTGCCGCCCAATCAACCGCGCTTACCTTCTGAAAAACGTCTTGCCCCGCGTGTTGTACTTGCTCAGCCGATTGTTCACATACAACCCTTCCAGCAAAAATTCTCCCGCCGAGGCCAGCATCTGCTCATCCCCCGCAGCCAAGGCCATCCCCTCCGCCAGCGCCGTCGCTGCCTGCGGCAATCCCTTGATCGCCTTCATGTTTGCCGTGAATTCCTCCGCCGACAGATCGTCCCCCGCCGGAAACGTCAAATTCCCCTTGAACTGCTCCGAAATATTCTCGTGCGCCTCCGGGTCGTCATACCGGCCGAACACCGCCTTCACCGCTTCTCCCGTCAATGATCGAATCAGCTTGTCCTCCGCACCTTCCTCCTCCGCCAGCGTCATTTCGATCTTTCCCCGGCAACTGGCGATCAGATAGTTGAGGTCGCAGATCCTCGGCACCACCCGCTTCTCCCCCGTTGCCAGCCCGCGCCGCTCCGCGTTGCTCACCACCGTCTCGATATTCGCGATGCTCGTCCGCACCGATACACCCGATGCCTGCGACACATGCGGGCTCGACCGCGCCAGCCGAACGACTTCCTCGACGATTTCATTCATGAACCGCGGCACCTCCACCTTCACCCCGCTGCTCGAAGGCCCGTGCGCATCCCGCTCCAGCCACGCATTCTCCTGCGCGATCTGAATCCCCTCCGCCACCGTTTCCGGATAATGCGTGCGGATCACCGACCCGATCCGGTCCTTCAGCGGCGTCACGATCCGTCCGCGATTGGTGTAATCCTCAGGATTGGCGCTGAATACCAGGCAAACATCCAACTCCAGCCGGATCGGATATCCCCGAATCTGCACGTCCCGCTCTTCCAGCACATTGAACAACCCGACTTGAATCCGCGGCGCCAAATCCGGCAGCTCGTTGATCGCGAAAATCCCCCGATTGCTTCGCGGAATCAGCCCATAGTGCATCGTCGACTCATCCGACAAATACCGCCCCTCGGCATGCTTCACCAGATCGATCTCCCCAATCAGGTCCGCGATCGTGACATCCGGCGTCGCCAGCTTCTCCTGATACCGATCATCCCGATGCACCCATTCGATCGCCGCGTCATCCCCATGCTCCGCCACCAGCCGCTTCCCCGTCTTGGTTACCGGCGCAATCGGATCGTCGTTCACTTCGGTTCCCGCCAGCACAGGAATCCATTCATCGAGCAACAGCGGCAGTAATCGCAAAATCCGCGTCTTCGCTTGCCCGCGCAATCCCAGAAACAACAAGTCATGTTTCGAGAGGATCCCGTTGATGATCTGCGGGATGACGCTCTCCCGATACCCCACAATTCCGGGGAACAATTCCTCTCCCGCCTTGATCTTCCGGATCGTATTCCGTCGCAGCTCATTTTTGACGCTGCACGGCCGATACCCCATTTCCTTCAATTGCCCGACGCTCGCCGCTCGCGGATGGCTCATGTTCGCAAATTCTCCCAAGGAGGACCGACAGATAATAGGGAACCGGCCGCGCTCTGGCTACCTTGTTGTCATGACTTTGTGACAAATGCGCTGCTACCTGCCGAGGAAAAACCGAAACGCCCGCCGCGCCACCGCATCTTTCACCGCCGTGCTCCAGACGTGAACTCCCGCGCCGATCTGCGCCAGTACATAGTAACCAAACCCAAACTGCCCAATCGCATAAAAACCAGTCGCAAATTGCCCAATTCCCAGCAACACGCCCAGCGCCATCTGTCCGATGGCGAAAATTCCCGTCGTCAATTGCCCCACTCCAACCAGCAGCCCCAGGCTGAGTTGGCCGATCGGACAAACTCCAATCGCCACTTGCCCGATCGGAACCACTCCGACGGCAATTCGTCCGATGGCGATACATCCCATCGCAACTTTCCGATGCCCCGTCTCCGGATTACGACCCAGCGTGATATGCACCAGCGGCATCCCCGCCATCCGCGCGGTCGACATGAATTCGGCGTAGCTCGAGCCGCCGATGGTTAGGTGCCGCTTCCACGTCCCCAGGGTCGTCTGTTCGATTTTGAAATCCACCGGCTGCAACAACAAATTCGTCGTCGTCATTGCTGTTCCTCCGATCAATAGATTTTAATCATCTTCCTTCGGCATCTTCAATCGCTTCGCCGATTCCGTCCACGCATCCACGTATTTCGTTTTTGTCTCTATTTGCTTGGGCTCGCCAAAGAAAAACCGGCTGATCCTGAACATCAACACCAGAAACAGCGCCAAAAACACCAGCAGCATCGCCAGCAGCGCCAGCGCATGCGCCCCTAGCACCTTGTGTTCCTTCGGATCATTGCTCCCGTTGTAAGCCTCTAGCGCCGGCAGCAAAAACCAGTGCGTTACCAAAATCATCAAGACGACAAACAGCACCCCAAAGCCCAGAAACGGCCACACCGACCGCCCCCCCCGGCGACGCATCGATCCCGACAACGCATCCATCTTCCCGCTCCTTCCCACCCCAGATCGGCCCGCGGGTTCAGCGGATGCTTCGCCGCGATCTTCTCCAGCGCCTTTTGGTCTTCCTCATCCAGCGTCTTGGGAATCATCACCCGCGTGATCACGATCTGATCCCCTTTTTCTTCTCCACGCGCAATTCCATGCCCCTTGATCCGCAATTTGGCTCCGCTACTGGTCCCCGGCGGGATCGTCAGCGTCCGCTTCCCCTCCAGCGTCGGCACATCCACTTTCGCCCCGAACGCCGCCTCATACAAGCTGATCGGCAAATCCAGATGCACGTCCAGCCCGTCTCGCCGGAAATACGGATGCGGCGAAACGCTCGTCACGATATACAAATCCCCCGACTCCCCATTCCCTCTTTGCCCCTGCCCCTTCACCCGCACCCGGCTTCCATCCTTCACGCCCCCGGGAATTCGCACGTCGATCGTCTCGATCTTTCCATCCCGATTGATTTGCAGCGGTAAATTCGTTCCCTGCGCCGCCTGCTCAAAGCTCAGCGTCACCGGATGCTCGATATCCGCCCCGCGTTCCTGAAACGGGTTTTGTCTTGCCCGCCCGCCGCGTCCCCCTCCACGCCGTGCTCCGAACAATTCCTCGAAAACGCTTCCAATGTCCCCTCCGCCTAAATCAAAATCCTCCACGCTGACCCCCGGCCCGCCCTGCCATGATCTCCGCGACCCGCCCCCGCGGCCTTGCTGTGCCCGTCGATACGCCTCAAATGGGTCCGCTCCGCTGGGCGCTCCTCCGACGCCCGCGTGCCCAAACTCATCGTAATTTCGCCGCTTGGTCGCATCCGAAAGGATTTCGTATGCCTCTTGCGCTTCCTTGAATCGCTCGGTCGACTTGGGGTCGTTCTTCGTCGCGTCCGGATGATATTTCCGCGCCATCTTGCGGAACGCGCTTTTGATCTCATCCGCCGATGCCGTCTTGGAGACGCCCAACACGTCGTAATAATCCTTCTTGGCCATAATCTCCCGCGAATCTTAGCATCGCCGCACGCCGGCACGAAACCCGCCGTCTTTGGCTGAAATTAAATCGTGAATATCAACCACTATGGTTAAAATTCCATCCCATGCTTCGCATCGCCTTAGCGGGCTTGCTGCGCCCCCTGCTGATCGTCGCGCTGTTTCTGCTGCCGGCGTGCGGCAGCGACCAGCCGCCGCCTCCCAGTCCCAGAACGCTCAACGATGTCGCCAACCTCACGCGTTCCAGCCGCTCTCGGCTCACCGCCGCCGGAATGCAGGATTATCTCAACACAGAACCCATCGAAGTCCAGCCCGGCCTTCTCCGCTGGCGCCTCGCCGACGGCGACCTTTATACCCACTATAAGGTTGCCGACGATGGCCAACGCGATTTGATCGAAGCTGCTGCTTCCAAACCCCTGGGCCAATAGCTTCAGCCTTTTAGCTTTTAGCCCTCATATTCCTTGCAAGATTGATCCTCGCCCTCGTCCCGGATAGCATGACTCGGCTTAGTTCAAATTCCTTTTGCCCCCGGAGATCC
>CAZCKE010000403.1:0-4170 GCA_964499005.1 uncultured Tepidisphaeraceae bacterium | reverse complement strand
TCACACTCTGCCAATGGGAATACCTCGTTGTCAATGAAAATATTCTACCTTTTGCAACATTCAACTGCATTCGTTTGTTCTACATCAAACATATCTGGGGACGTGGCAAAGTTATTGTCATTCAGCAGTTAACTTTTTGTCACCCGGATTTTGATTGACAGCGTGACGCGAGCGTGGGTAAACCCATCGCAATTCTCTCCGGTCCTCTTCTCGTTGCCAAAGCCATTGAGGCGGACATGCAAAACAAAAAACTGTGGCAATTAACGCTGGGGATCGTGCAAGAGGAAATGCGACTCTTTCCGCTAGCATTCCCTTTTGCGCAGAAACCCAGTCCAAAGTGGCGTACCGTTTCTTCGCCCATTTGTATCGGCTCATATGAACCGACCCGTTGTATCCCAGAGTCCGAACTGACGCTGACAGCAGTTGCTTCCTTCCCCCCGGGGGAGGCATCCGGCGGGGGCAGGGGGTGGGGCCGCCCTTGGCGGCTAGCCCGAGCGAGCAAAATAAAACACCCCGCTTTGCGGGGTGTCTGCCGAGTAGCTTCTACTCGTCCTTCTTAGGCTGCCTTGGCCCTCGAATGGCAATCAAGTGCATCTCGATCCGTCCGAGACGCTTCCTGATGTCGTTCAACTTCTCGTCAACGGTGACCGGCTCGACTTTCCTTAGTTCCTGATTCATGATGGAAATGGTTGGTTAATAATTCGACCTGGAAGGAGTGCGTTAGAACTCTGGCAAGAGGGTTACGGTAACGACCGAGTGGTCGCCATGGGCTCCCACCCCGATCCTGCTTCCTCTTAACGTCTCGTACACAGCGGAGATGTATCCGCTATCGTCAACCGCCTTAGTGTTCGCCGCCTGTTCGCTTGGCGAGCAATCACCCCAATCTCCATACTCGAATCGGTCAAGAACGAGCTTGACGAACGAGTCGCTGCTGTCCTGGAGTGCCCGCAAGGCCCCTGACGAGACGATGTAGAGGTTGGGGCAAAAGACCCTGATTCGCGTCATTGTGCGTTGTGTTGGTTTGTAATTCGATCTGAGTAAGTGGCACTGGCTGCCACGACGCTACGATATGTACCGCCTCGCCAGTCTCCCGCTCCATCTTCTCGCATAGTTCTACGAACGCCGTGTAGCTTTGTAAGATGGGCCGTATCGCGTCATCCGAGGTCGCCCCATAAATTCGCCGTTCACGCTCCTCGGCGAGCTTGAGGGCCTTTGTTAATCGTTCGCGGAGCGTTGCAGCCGAGATGTTGGCGCCATCGTCGTGGAATGCTTCCGATACGAGATAGCGGGTGACGTACGGCTCTCCGTGGTAGGCCTCTCGAAGGTAGCCAAGGTGGCCTCGCTCGGGATTGAAGCCTGCTCCGAGCTGTGCCCACTTCTCGTCCTCTGTCTGCCCCCTCCACCGGGCATAGATGTCGATTCCCACTGTTGTTTGGTTTGGCTTGTAATTTCGACCTGGCGACAGCTTGTCGCTGCCGCTTACGCGGAGCAAAGACAGGCGGGGCCCCGCGGCAGTCAATGCCCGGAGCATGAGCGGAGCGGCTTGACGGCCGTGGGGTGCCTGTATGCTCCAAGTAATGCGGCAGCGAAAGACGATTCTTTTCTTCTTGCTCGCTCGGGCGTAGGGGTAAACGAGGTGACGGCGGCTTCCGCCGACCTTTGATCTTCATCCTTGGAAAAGGCAATCGCCCATCCAGCGCAAGCTGGATGACGAGCCGCGTCACTCAGGTTTGGCGATACCACGAATACGAAACTGTTATCGCGGCTCGGTGGCCGTCGCGGCCAAAGACGGTTGCTTCCAATTCTCATCTTCCCCCCCAACCCGTTGTGTGAGGTTTGTTACCGCGTCAGCGGTAGTTTGTTCCGTGTCCTTTAGAACCCGTGCCCCCAGCCGTGAACCCGTGTCGTGAGACCGCGAGTCCGCCGTGAGGCGGACGAGCCCCACCCGAGCCCGTGAGGGCGAGGGTGGGTTGGGGAGGGAGAAAAAGGCAGGAAGTCGGGGGGTGCAAAAGGCCACGGAGTTCTCAAAACTCCTTGTGACACAACGAGCAAGAAGAAACAGAGAGTATCCCCAGGCGGGGATACTCTTGGGGATACCCATTTGGGCTCAAAGGACATCACTCCCACCCAGGATTGTCCTTGAAGAACGCTTTCAACTCGCCAAGCAGCGCTTCACGGTTCGAACGTGGTACCATGCTCTCCGCATTGTGGAGATTTGGTGAGTTTCACCAAGAGACGCGGCGGCGGGCACTCCCGCCGCCGCGTCGTGTTGGGCAAAAGAACCTTGATCTACAACAAGTTGCCACGCTCCGCGTGGAATTGCGGAGAGGTGACGATCCGTGATTTTCGGGTTCGAGCCGACTTTTTTGAAAAAGTCGCGTTTTTCCTCTTCCGTTCCCGTCTCTGCCAGTAAGCCGGCTGATTTTGAGGCTTTTACCCAATTGATCGCCGGTTCGAGCCAAGAGGAGCGATTTTTCTCCAGTGCGACGATTTGATCCTGGAGAGCGAGCTTTTCGACCACAAGCCGGTTTTTTGCCGGCTTGTACTCGTTAAGGTCGATAGCCTCGCTTAAATAGGCGTTCATCAGGCGTCCCAGCCGCTCATCGACGCTCTGACCGTGCTTGCGAAGGGCTATGAGGGTTTGCCGCTGCTCGCCTTCATACTCGTTTCGCTCGGCTTCCAAGACCGCAACGAGTTCATCGGCCTCATGCGGCAGAAATGCCGCGCGGCGAAGATAGTCCGTTACCTGTCGCGAGATTTCCTCCTCGCGAACGTAGGGCTGGGAACATGGCCCAAGCTTCTTGGTGCATCGCAAATAGTTGTGTCCCTTTTGCGTTTCAATGGTCATGAAGCCGCCGCATTCGCCACAGCGAAACATCGCGCGATAGAGATAGGGTTTGAATCCTCGGCTTTTGGCCTTCGACTTTCGCTTCATGACTTCCTGGCAGCGGTCGAAAAGCTCTTTGGTGATGAGCGGCTCGTGTTTGCCCTCATAATATTCCCCCTTGAACCGAATAAGACCGTAGTAAATCGGGTTACCAATGATGTACTGGTAATTCGACACCGAGAGGACGCGACCTTTGACACCCAAGAGTCCCAGGCCGCTTACAAGTTCTCGGACTCTGGCGAAGGTGTAGTCCCCGGTCGCGTACAATTCGAAGGATTTGCGAACGAGCGGCCCTTTCGCCGGATCGATGCAAATCGATCTCGTCGTCTTGTCGTTTCGATATCCAAGGGGAGCAAGCTGCGGCCAAATGCCGTTTTTCAATTTCTGTCGCTTTCCACGTTTAATATTTTCCGACAGATTGTCCACGTAATATTTGGAATAGCCGAGCATGATCGACAGCATGAACTTGCCCGATGGTGTTGGGTCAAAGGCGAAAGTCGGAAATCGCAGATGGGCTAACGTTCCCGTGTCGACCAGATAAATGATTCGACCCGCATCGACCGTATTGCGGGAAAGGCGGTCGGGGTGCCATGAGAGAACACCGCTCGCTTCACCGCGTTCGATGCGATCGAGCATCGAATTGAAGACTGGTCGGCCGGGTATTCGTGCCGTCTGCTTTTCAAGAAGAATGTCGACGATTTCTAAATTCTCGCGTCGAGCGAGGTCGGAGAGCTCCGCGATCTGATCGTCAATGCTTCTTATTTGGCGACTCGCGTCATCGGTTGATTTACGGGCATAGAGGAAGAATTTTTGTCGCGTGGTGCTCATGCCGACACTGTAGCGCGAAAAAATGATGGCGCGAAGAGAAATGTTATCCACAGCCCCGCGCGGGGGCCGCGCGGTCACTTTTGGTTTGCGGACTCCGCCTCAAACTGTCGGACAAGAGGAATGAGCGTAAGCAGTGCCTGCTTGAGTGCGAGCGATCCCTGTTCTTCAAGTTCTCGCGTCAAATGCTTAAAAGCTTGATGAAGTTTCGGATCGGCCTGATCGTGCGGCAGAAACAATTCGTAGGGTTGGACCTTCAATGCTGCGGACAGCCGATCAATCGCCTCGAACGATGCAGTCTTTTGCCCGCGTTCAATTGCGGCGACATGCTTGAAGCCGATTGAAGCCGCTTCCCCCAATTGTTCGAGAGTCATCCCCCGAGCCTTGCGCATTAGCCGTAACCGCCGACCAAATATGGTTTTCGCGTCTGCCATTGGAACGTGCGGCCAATGGTAAGC
>CAZCKE010000402.1:0-4180 GCA_964499005.1 uncultured Tepidisphaeraceae bacterium | reverse complement strand
GGGGAACAACCAATGGGGGTTGGCAACTGTGCGCCGGCCGATGGGCCACCGGCGGCGCATGAGGATGCCGTGCGGCGGACGCTGCTGTGGGCCGACCAATGCGTCCGCGCTCATCAGCGACCGCGAGAGCAGGGGCTGTTTGGCATCGTGCAGGGGGGAGTCGATCTGGAATTGCGGCGGCGGTGTCTGGATGAACTGGCCGAGATGGATTTCGCGGGGTACGCGCTGGGGGGTCTGGCAGTTGGGGAAGGATTTGACGCCCTCAAGACGACGCTGGAAACGATGGGGCCTGCGCTGCCGGCGGATAAGCCGCGGTATTTGATGGGGGTGGGGTATCCCCGAGATATCGTGACGGCTGTGGCGGCGGGGATGGATATGTTCGATTGCGTTCTGCCGACGCGGAATGGCCGAAATGCCTACGCATTCACGGCTTCAGGCCCGCTGCGGCTTCGCAACAGCGGTTATCAGACCGATTCCTCTCCCATTGAGGCGGGCTGCGACTGTTATGCCTGCGGGCACTTCAGCCGGGGGGCGATCCGTCACTTTTTTTTCGCGGGCGGGATGCTTGGCCCGATCCTGGTTTCCGTGCATAATATGCGGTTCTACCAACGTCTGATGGCGGACCTGCGCCGGGCGATCGGAGAGGGACAATTTGAGCGGTTCCGCCGGAACGATCCGCGATGCCGGCTCGGTCCGACCGCCGACGGCGGCGAGCGGGAATCGGCGGACGAGCAGCCATTGGATAAATGACCGATCCGCGATGTATTTGAGGAGAACGCTTTGAACTGGATTCAGATATTGGCCGACGCGACCACCAAGCCGACGGGCACGGAGCCTCTTCCCTTCTGGGCCGATCCGCAGCGGTGGATTCTTCCCATCCTGTTCGGCTTTCTGATGTTCATTCTGTTCAGCTCGTCGCGCGGCAAAAAGCAGGAACAAAAAACCCGGGATGACATGTTAAAGAACATGAAACGCGGTGACCGCGTCATGACCATTGGAGGCATCCTGGGAACGGTGGTGGACGTCCGCGACACCGAGGTGGTGCTGAAGGTGGATGAGAGCACCAATACGAAGATGAAGTTCAGCCGGGACGCGATCAAACGCGTCGTGATGGAAGAAGAAACGCCGGCGGCCAAGTAACGCAGGTTTTTATCATGCCAACGAATTACACGGGACGGGTTGCGACCTGCATCGGATGCGTGCTGGTGGCGTTGTTCATTATTTTTTACCCGCCGGGCCGGCTTTTTAATCCCAATCTGACGCTGATTCAGAAGACCAATCTGAACCCCGGCATCGACATGGTCGGCGGGGTCCGGCTGATTTATGAGATTCAGGCTCCTCCGGGAACACAGATCGACAACCTGGCCAACAACGTGATGGACGCGCTCAAGCGGCGCGTCGATCCCAACGGTTTGCGAAACCTGGTCTGGCGCCCGCAGGGGAATACGCGGCTGGAAATTCAGATGCCCCTCTCTCCCGAGGCGGGTCAGGCGCCGGCGATTAAAAAAGCATTTGATGATGCCAAAGCGCAGCTCGAAGCAACCAACGTGCGCCCCGAAGGGGTGATCAAGGCCGCCGAAACGCTCAAAGGAACCGAGCGCGACCAGAAGCTGGCGGAACTGGCCTCCGACAGCGCGACGCGGGAGCAATTGTTCAAATCGCTGGCGGAAACGTTCGACGAGGTTCAGAAGCTCAAGGCCAATCCTGACAAGCTGTCGATGAGCGCCTGGGCCGCCAAGGCCGGGCCGCTGAACGAAAAATACGAGAAATTGAAGATGCAGATCGACGACACCAACCTGCCGTCGACATTGCTGCAATCGATACTCGATCAGGTGAATTCGGACAAAGACGATCAGAAAAAGCTCGGACAGGGAAAGCTGGACGATCTGAAGAAGAAGTTCGCCGACTTCCCGACGCGCGTGAAGACGATTGACGACTTCGCGGCAAAATATGCGGCCTACCTCCCGGTGAGCGAGACCATCACGGGCGAAGCCGATCTGGAACGTTTGCTCCAGGGGTCGGGCGTTCTGGAATTCCACATCATGGCCGATCGCAACACGACGACCCTGGCCGATCTGCAGGCGATGGACACGCGTCTGGGCCCCGACGGCAAAGGCCCTCTGCCCCAGCCGGGCGACACGATGCAGTGGATGGAAGTGGATAAGCAGGATGAATTCGACAAGCCCGGGTTTCCCCCCGAGACGCGGGAATGGAATGGCAGGCATTATGTCCTGGTGCTCGTGACGTCCGATGCCTCGATGACCAAGGCCAGCGCTGAAAAATGGGGGCTGGACCATGCCAACGCGCAGGCGGACGAACATGGAGCGCGGGCGGTGGGATTTGAATTTAACTCATCGGGGGCGCGGCTCTTCGGCAATCTCACCGATCACTGGGTCACTCTTGTCAAGAATAACTCAAACGGCAACGCGAAGGCGCGCCTGGCGATTGTTCTGGACAATAAAGTCATCAGCGCCCCCAACCTGCTGGACGCGATTACGGGCGGTTCGGGAATCATCACCGCCGGCGGCGGCGCGGGCTTCGACACCGGCGATGCCGGGTATCTGATCAACACGCTCAACGCGGGCAGTCTGCCGGCGCAGCTCTCCAATGCCCCGATCAGCAAGGAGCAGGTGGGCCCGACGCTGGGCGCCGATAACCTGTACAGGGGCCTGATCGCATGCGCTTTTGGCATGATCGTCGTCGGGATATTCCTGGTTGCTTACTACTATCTGGCGGGATTGGTCGCCTTTGTCGCGGTCTGCATGAACGTGCTGTTGATCCTGGGCGTCATGGCGGGCATGGGCGCGACATTCACGCTGCCGGCCATCGCGGGAATCGTGCTGACCGTCGGCACCGCGGTCGATGCCAACGTGCTGATTTTCGAGCGTCTGCGCGAAGAGCAGCACAAGGGGCTTTCGCTCCGGATGGCGCTGCGCAACAGCTACGACCAGGCCCGCAGCGCGATCGTCGACTCCAACATGACCAGCATCATCACCTCGGTCTGCCTGTACTGGTTCGGTTCCGAGGAAGTTCGCGGATTCGGCTTGACGCTGATCATCGGCATCCTCGCCAGCTTGTTCACGGCGCTATACGTGACCAAGACGATCTTCGGCATCCTGATCGACAAGTTCGGCGTCCGGAACCTGGGCAGCTTCCCATTGACCTTCCCTAAATGGGACAAGGCGCTGCGCCCCGATTGGGACTGGATGGGCAAAGCGTGGATCTTCTACGCATTCAGCGTCGTCGCCATCGGCATCGGCCTGGTTCTGTTCGGCCTCAAAGTGCACGAGGGCAAGATGATGGACATCGAGTTCACGTCCGGCACCTCAGTCCAATTCGCTCTGACCGCTCCGATGCAGCAGGAAGATGTGCGCCAGTTGATCGACGATGCCGGCGAAAAAGATCCCGTGTCGCTCCCCAGCCCCTCAGTGGTGGCGGTGGGATCGGACCAGCTTCATTATGAGGTGGTTACGCCTAACGTCGATCGCGAAGCGGTGAAGAAAGCGGTGCTGGCCGCGATGAAGGACAAATTGAAGATCCAGCTTCCGTCGAATTTCGACCAGGTCGACGCGGACTATCCCTCGGCAAGTGGAACGACGGTCCTGCCGGTTACCAATGCGACGTTTTCGGTTGACGGTTTTTCGCCGTCGGCGGTCTCCGAGCACGTGGGTGGCGTCGCGATCGTGCTGCGCAACATCTCGCCGCAACTCTCGGTCAACCAGATTCAGCAGCGGTTGAACAACGAGCGGGCTTCCAGCTCGTCGGCCGAGATCGCTGCGGTCGAATGCACGGTGACTTCGCAGGGTGATCCCACCAAGCCGACCGATTCGGTGGTGATCATCGGGTGGAATCCTTCAGTTTCCTACAGCGCCGACGAGGCCAAATGGGCCGAGGAATTGGCCAAGCCGCTGTGGGGGCTCGTCAAGGATGCAGTCCATCGGCCGCCGTCGTTCGAGAAGGAGACCAATTTCGACCCGCAGGTGGCCGGTGAGATGCAGCGGGACGCCCTGCTGGCATTATTCTGCTCGATTGCCGCGATCATGGTTTACATCTGGGTCCGGTTCGGCAACCTCAAATACGGTACGGCGACAGTTATCGCGTTGTTGCACGACACGATTTTCACGCTGGCCGCCATGGGATTCGCCCATTATTTCGCGCAATTCTGGCATCATAATCCCCT
>CAZCKE010000401.1:0-4181 GCA_964499005.1 uncultured Tepidisphaeraceae bacterium | reverse complement strand
AGGGGATTGTATAGCCCCGACGACTGCGTTCGCGGAACGCCATTATGCCTACGAACCACAAAATTCTGCTGGTGGACGACGATCAGGATTTGCTCGTTTTGTACCGGGATATTTTGTCAAAACTACCGAGTCGGCCGGAGATTCACACCGCTACCAGCGGTGTGCGCGCTGTGGCACTGCTGGAATCCGAGCCATTCACGCTGTTGATTTGCGACCTGAGGATGCCGAAGATGGACGGGTTGCAGGTTTTGTCCATCGTGCGACGTAAACATCCACAATTACGGACGGTGGTGCTGACCGCCATGTTGGATGAACAGTTTCGCTCGCGGGTTTATGCCATGGGTGTGGACCTGTTCTGGCAAAAGCCAGCCACTGAGGAGGAAATCAAACAGTTTCTCGATTGCATTGAATCACTGCTGGGGCGTGAGGCACAAAACGGCTTTCGTGGCATGCAAAGCAAGAGCTTGGTGGACATCATACAATTGGAATGTATTTCCCAAAGCTCCGTCGTGCTCAAAATCTCCAATGGCCAGCAAGTCGGCAAGATTTGGATCCAGAATGGTGAGCTGATTGATGCCACCGCGAACGATTTGGAAGGAGAGTTCGCCTTCCGAACATTGCTTTCTTGGAAAACTGGTTCGTTCGAAACCCTTCCCCCCGAACCGGCGCGGCTCCGCACCATTTTCGGTTCCTACCAGGCATTATTGCTTGAAACCGCGCAAGCCATCGACGAATCAAAAGCGCCCGACCCCGAGGTCATGACTGCCACGGACACTGAAATAATCATGCCCGATACAATCTCCGGCTCATCGTTGGCGGCGCTGATGAGGAACCAAGGTGTCGAGTTCGCGTTGGAATTAAACCGCATTGAACCAAAACGATTTGAAGCTCACGGGTTGGAAAATCCCGAACCAATGGCAACTTGGGGGCGAAAAACAATGGATCGATTTACGACACTCGGTGACCACTTGCGCGCGGGCCAACTCCAGCAGATCGAATGTTTGGGGCCACAACGGCACGTCGCGATTACAGCGCACGGAGAAAAAGAACTTTGTGTCGGGTGGCACCATACTTTGTCGGCTGGCACAATTCGGCAAACCATGAAAAAAATTGTCAATCAATGGGCCTCCTGAGTCGGATTTTTAAACCGCCGGTGCCCAACTTGATGCGGCTGCCGGCCGGCTCTTTTACGCTGGACCGCGAAGGGCGGGTCATCATTTCGACGGTGACGCAGTCTTTTCCCGATACCCTTCTGAAGGAAATCGGTGACCAGGTGCTGGCCACATTCCGATCGGCCCAAGAAGCTCAATTGCCACTCTCAGAACTTACCGTTCACTTTTCCAGTTTAACACTGACTGCCCGCGAATTGAGAGGCGGAGCGATCGTATTCTTGTCACCGCAAATGCTGGCCACGCCGCAAAAATAGATCCAACTTCAATAATCCTGCTTATGCGCAACAAAAAATTGGACCGAGTCATCCAGCAGATGGAAAATTACTTGGAGTGCTGGAAGCAATACAACCAGTTCGTCAATCTGGCCCGCAGCAAGAAGTTCGGCCCGGAAGACGAACAGCAATTCCTCGAAATTAAAAGCATCATCACTCAGGAGCTCGAGCTTATTTTTGCTGCCATGGATGTCTTCTCTCCCACTCGTGAAGACGTGCTCTCGCTGATTTCCAGCACGCCCTCGCTTCGCTATCTGAGCGAAATGCACGAGGGCAACCTGCGCAGCCTCGAAAGTCAGTGGCACAAGATTTACATCGGCTGGCATTCCATTCTCGGCCAACTCAAAGTGAAGCAAATGCAATTGGGTGAAAAATCCGTCCGTTCCTCGATGTTTGGTGGGTAATATAACGATCTTTTCATTTCCCTTCACCAGAGGCTGATATTTGCCGCTTGTCTTTGTCGCAGTTTTATCGTCTAAACGGCGCGTGCCAGACTGGATCGCTGTCATTTTGCTTGGGATTGTTGAAGGAGTTACCGAATTTATCCCCGTTTCTTCCACCGGGCATTTATTGCTTACCGAACGGATACCGGGGATGACACACCAGACGGATTTATTCAACGTAGTTATTCAATGCGGCGCCGTCCTGGCAGTCATTCCTCTTTTCTCCGTTCGCTGCCAGCAAATCCTTTTCCGTTTGCGCGAACCGGAGACACGCAGCTTTTTCCTGAAAATTCTTCTGGCATTCGGCATAACAGGTGTGGGCGGTTTGGTTCTTGAAAAGAAGCATTTCAAGTTGCAGGAAGAGGTCATGCCTATTGCTTGGGCGCTGCTCGTCGGCGGCATTCTGTTTTTAGGATTGGAGCGGTGGTTACGCGGGAAACCATTGCGCGAAGAAGTGACTTGGACTATTGCGATGTCCGTCGGCATCGGTCAGTTGGTCGCCGCCATATTTCCGGGCGCGTCACGCTCCGGGACGACGATCCTGTTGTCGCTGGCGTTGGGAATCAGCCGTCCAGCGGCAACGGAATTTTCCTTTTTGGTGGGTATCCCAACGATGCTGGCCGCGGGCGGATTTAAAATCTTTAAGGCCCTTCACCATCCGGCGGCAGGTACTGCACCAGAACACTGGAGCATGGTTTGTTTGGGAACAATCATCGCTGCCGCCGTTTCGTTCATTGCGGTGAAGTGGCTTCTGCGATACGTCCAGACACACACGTTTACAGCCTTCGGTTGGTATCGAATTGGGCTGGCGATTCTGATTTTTACTTTGTTCAGGTGAGAAACTCCCATTCGCTGATTTAGTGTTGGGCGGCATTGGCGGTTGCCCAGTACTCAACGCGAACAATCTGTGTATCGAGGTTGTTTCCCCATGCCGTACCCCATTCAATGATGTAAAGGCAGCCGTCGGGGCCAAGCTCCATGTCCATCGGACGCATGAAGGTCATATTCGAACAGAATCGCTCCATTTTCGCAATGTGGTCATCGGCATCCAGATGGACTGCGATGATCCAGTTGCGCGACCATTCGTAAATGAACAGCGTGTGATCAAACTCGACAGGCAGCCTGTGCTCGGATTTCAACCTTGTGTCAAAATAATAAACCGGCCCGGCCATTGCGGTTCTTCCGCCGCCGCCGTTCACCACGGGAAATTTCGTTGATGGGCTGTTGGGGTAGTAAACAAATGCCGGCTGCGCTGGCGGCAATTCCTTGATGCCCGTGTTGTAAGGCGACGTGTTTATGGGGTGTGCCGGATCATACTTGAAAGTGTTTGTCTTGGCCGCAAAATCCCAGTGCCAATATGGTTTGTTGTCGGCAACAAAGTAGGGCCAGCCAAAATTCCCCGCCTTTCGCGCTTGATTGACTTCGTCGTGTCCGGCCGGACCGCGTGTTTCGCTGAAACCGCCCGCATCCGGCCCCACCTCTCCCCAGTAAAGGTAGCCGTTCTTCTGATCCACCGAGATTCGAAATGGATTGCGATTTCCCATGACATAAACTTCCGGTCGTGTCCCCGGTGTTCCCGGCGGAAAAAGGTTTCCCTTTGGAATCTTGATTGTGCCGTCGGGTTGCGGCGTCACACGCAAAATTTTCCCGCGCAGATCATTTGCATTGGCGGAGGATTTTTGCGCGTCCCACGGTGAGCGACCCGGGCGTTCATCGACCGGCGAATAGCCGTCGGATTCGAACGGATTGGTATTGTCGCCCGCGGACACATACAGATCCCCTTGTGAATCAAAAGCCAGCGAGCCACCCGAATGGCAGCATTGCTCGCGTTGTGTGGCAATATCGATCAACACTTTTTCGGAGTTGGGATCGAGCGTGTCGCCCTTGACGGTGAAACGCGAGATGCGATTCGTACCCGCCTTTTGGCCGTTCTGATCCACACCGGTTTCGGGCAACGAGTGGTTGAGATAGATCCAGCCGTTTTTCATAAAGTTCGGATCGAGTGCGAGACCGAGCAAGCCGTCCTCCAGCCCGGCGAAAACGTCCAGCTTGCCGATGACGATGGAAGTCTTCGTGTAAGGTTTCCACACCTTCACCGTGCCGTCGCGTTGCGCGTAAAAGACCCGGCCATCGGCGCCGACGGACAGTTCCATGGGATCTTTGAGCGTGTCTTCGAACTTGCCGTTGATCTCCCGGTCCGATTCCAGAATTACCTTGCGAAACGGGCCGTCGGTTTGCGGCCCTGTTGGAAGCGGGACAGCCTTGTCATCTGCACGGGCGAATGGGGTCATCAT
>CAZCKE010000400.1:0-4196 GCA_964499005.1 uncultured Tepidisphaeraceae bacterium | reverse complement strand
GTGGCGACTGGGCTCCGGATCGTATAAATGTTTTTTCCGCCCTTCCGCGATCTCCTTTTCCGTATAGCGGCAAGCGGGAAGAGGGGCGCAAACGCGTGGTCTTTCGGCGATTTTGAGGTTTGCTCAGGGTGCGTGGCGGGGATAGGCTGGGGGCATGACCCTGCTGGATTCTTCTATTGAAATGCATGTGGAGCGGGCTGTCGGGTTGCGGCACCGGCTTCACCGGGTGCCGGAGTTGTGTTTTGAGGAATTCAAGACGGCCGGGCTCATCCGCGGGGAACTGAGCGGGGTGGGGATTGAGCATATCGATGGGGTAACGGATGCGCCGACAGCGACGATTTGCGTGATTGGGGATGCGTCCAAGCCGTGCGTGGCGCTGCGGGCGGATATCGATGCGTTGCCGATTTTGGAGCAGACGGGGTTGCCCTACGCCAGCACGCATCTGGGGAAGATGCACGCGTGCGGGCATGATGGGCATTCGGCGACGCTCGTGGGTGTGGCGGCGATGCTCAAGTCGATGGAAGCGGAATTGCCGGTGTGCGTGAAGTTGATCTGGCAGCCGGCGGAGGAGGGAGGAGGGGGCGCGGAGCGGCTGGTGAAGGCGGGGGTGCTCGATGGGCGGATCGGGCCCAAGGTGCGGGCGATTTTTGGATTGCATGGGTGGCCGGGATTGCCCGTCGGGTACGTGGCGACCAAGCCGGGGCCGCTCTTGGCGGCGACGGATGCGTTCAAGGCGACGTTTGTCGGGAAGGGGTGTCACGGGGCGTTTCCGCATTTTGGGATTGATCCAATTCTTCCGGCTTGCGAAGCGGTGGTGAATCTTCAGCAGTTTGTGAGCCGGGAAATGGATCCGACGGAGCCGGCAGTGATCACGGTCGGCATCATTCATAGCGGGACGGCGATCAACATCATTCCGGACACGGCCGTTATCGAGGGGACGGCTCGCACGCTCAGTGAGGCGGCGCGGAAATTGATCAAGGCATCGGTCGAGCGGCGCTGCGAGGCCATCGCGGCGGCGGGGCGGTGCACGCTGGAGTACCAATGGGAGCAGGGGTATCCCGCGACGATCAACGATCCGGGGATGACGGATTATGTCATGCGCATCACGCGGCAGACGCTGGGACAGGAGCGGTTTATCCCGGCGGCTCGGCCGGTGATGGGGGGAGAGGATTTTGCGTATTATCTGGAGAAGGTGCCGGGGTGTTTTTTCATGGTGGGCGTGGAGCCGGCGGGGCAGCGGGGTTGTCCGCCGCTGCATAGTGATCGGTATGACTTCACGGATGGGGCGATTGGGGTGGGGATGAGGATGTTTTTGGAATTGGTGAAAAACTTCGAGATATGAGGTTTAGTTTTCACAGCCGGGGACACGAAGAATGCAGAGAAGAAATAGCCACAGATCAAAATCAGATTCACACAGATCATGAAAACAAAAAGAATTTATCCGTCTCCATCTGGTTTTTAGTCCGTGGCTAAGAATGAATTTTGCTTTTCTCCGCATCCTCTGGTCCGCGGTAAATCAAAATTTTAGAAATGATTTTTGGCGCCGACTGGCGGCAAATTGACCTGGAAGGATAGTTGCTCGAGTTGCACGGCCAAATCAACGGAAGTCGTCGCGACATCCTGGGGCACGTTGAGTGACACCGGAGCGAAGTTCAGGATGCCGCGGACGCCGGCTTCGACGACTTCGTCAGCGATGTCCTGTGCGGTGTCAGCGGGAACGGTGAGGATGGCCAGGCGAATGCCGAGTTTCTCGACAGTTGCTTTCAGTTCCGACAAAGGTTGAATCAGGAGCGAGCGGTTTTCGGGGCCGTGGCGCTGCCCGATTTTTTGGGGGTCGATGTCGAAGGCGGCGACGAGGCGGAAGCCCTTGGCGTCGAAACCGTTGTAAGCCATCAGGGCGCGGCCGAGGTTGCCGGCTCCGATGATCATGACGTTCCAGATTTTGTCGGTGCCCAAGATATGGCGGACACGGGAGATCAGGTCGTCGACGCGGTAGCCGATGCCGGGATGGCCGAATTGGCCGAAGTAGGCCAGGTCCTTGCGGACCTGGGCATCGGTGAGGTTGAGGCTTTCACCGAGCTGTTTGCTGGAGATGGTGCGGCGGTCTTTACGTTTGAAGGCTTCGAGCTGGCGGAGATAGAGGCTGAGCCGCCGGACCGCGGGATTGGGGATGGGATCGGGCCTGGTTTGATCCATACGTTGAGGTCCCAACGGGAGATGCGAGGATTATTTCGCGGCGGAAGCGGGCGTCAAGTCAGGCTGGTAATCGCGGTGGTTGGAAAATGGGGGGATCGTTGCGATTGTGGGGAAGGCGCCGGCTGCATCGCGTATGCCGCGCATCGGGGCGAAAAAATCAGTGAATTGACAAGATTATGGTTCAAGTCGCCTAAGTCGATCGTCGCGCACACCGATGCGAGAGGTATGGCACTTGGAAACAATAGACGACAAAACGTGGGCGCGGCGGGATTCCGCAGTGGGCAATTTGTGGGTTATGCGTATCGCACAGCGGAGGAATGGCGATGCGTGTTTTCCATTGGCATTTCATGGTCGAGAAGCACCTGCCGCTCGGCGGAGGAGGCGCGGTCTTGTCTGCGAGCCTCGGCACACGCGATGGATGTGAAATGGTTTTCCGACATCGTCGAGCTGGAAAATTTTCTCAAGCATTTGCCCGAGCACCAGGCGCCGCCGCTGCCGGCGGAGGGCCTGTCGGACGCGGTGAATCCGCCGAAGCTGTCGGGGGTCAATTACTGGGGATCATGATCTGACGGGCCTGGGCCGGTTGCATGGAGGCATTTCCAAATCAGGGCTTTTCAAGCTAAAAATCAGGGCACGATCCACTGACGCATTTGCATCGGTGGATTCGTTGCGCGCGGGCATTGTTTTCTTCATGTCTTTGGATACAGATGGTCGATACGCAAAGCCCTGGTCCGATAGTGAAGATCAGATTTGATTTGAAAAAGGAGTTTTAAAGATGGCCCGGAAAGATTCCAAAAGTCGTTACAGCTCGCCTCCGCCGCAGCGTGAGGCGTCAAAGACCCAAGACAAAAAGCAGCCGACCGCGGTGAAGAGCCCGGTCGCCAGCGCGCCGGCGGCTGCCGCGCCGGCAGTGATCGAGGCGAATGCGAATGTCGCGACGCTGATTCAGTCGCTGCGTGATTCGGATGCCGATGTGGCGCGCGATGCGGCCATCGCGCTGGGTCAGCAGGGAGATCGATCGGCAGTCGAGAGCTTGATCGACGTGCTGGACAACGCGAGCGGGTATTTTCATCCAGTGGTTCGCGCCGCAGCGGCGGCGAGCCTGGGCCAGCTGCGCGACCCGCGCGCGGCGGCGTCGTTGCGCAGCGCCGTTCGCGATCCCATGGCGGAGATCAGCGCGGAAGCGGTTCGCGCGTTGGCGGATCTGGGACAAAATGAAACCGTCGATGTGCTGGCCGAAGTAGTTCACAATTCGAAGGGATATTTCCTGCCGATTGTCCGGCGGGCAGCCGTGCTGGCCCTGGCAAAGATCGCCAGCGAGAAGGCCCGGGCCCTGCTGGCACACGTCGCGAGCAATCCCTCGGAAGATCCTGTGATTCGGCAGACGGCGCAGCAGGCCTGAATCCGCTGACGACCGTAAGCACCGATATGAGCCTCGAGCCCCGCATTGATATGCGGGGCTTTTCATTTGCCAAAATTGATTTGCCTCGCCCCCGGCCGATAATGGCCGCTTGAAAGAGGTGCGACATGCCCGATGCGTTTCGCGTTGAAAAAGATTCGATGGGGGAGATGCAAGTGCCGGCCGATGCGTATTATGCGGCCCAGACGGCGCGGGCGGTGGGGAATTTCCCGATCGCGCAGCTTCGGTTTAACCGGCGATTCATTGCCGGGATGGGGTTGATCAAATGGGCCTGCGCTCAGGCAAGCTTTGAGCTCAAGCTGCTGGATGAAAACAAGAAGAAGCTCATCCAGCAGGCCGCGCAGGAAGTGATCGACGGGAAGCTCGATTCACAATTTGTCGTGGATATTTTCCAGACCGGCTCGGGCACGTCGACGAATATGAACGCCAACGAGGTGATCGCGGGGCGGGCCAATGAGCTGGCGAGCGGCAAGCGCGGGGGCAAGGAGCCGATCCATCCCAACGATCACGTCAACATGCAGCAAAGCTCCAACGACGTGATCCCGACCGCGATGCACCTCAGCGCGGCGATGGCGATTCG
>CAZCKE010000399.1:0-4204 GCA_964499005.1 uncultured Tepidisphaeraceae bacterium | reverse complement strand
GAGGGCGTCGGCAACGTGGTGGTCGAAGAGGGGGAAGAGGCGGGCGAAGACCAGGGAGATGGAGAGGAAAACGTTTTTGTACATGTCGTCGAAATACATGGAGTGGAGAAGCCAGGCGTGGATGAATTTGAAGGGGGGGAATCTCAGGAGGGTGGGAATGAAATTAAAGCGAACGTAACAGAGAAAGCCCAAGAGGATGCCGACGGCGAAGGACCAGAGGACGGCGGCGCGGGCTTTTTTGTCGCCGAGGTCTTCGAGCGATTTGACGGCTTCGAATTGGGGGGAACGGGTTTCGTCGGCGTCGGGAACGCGCTGGTCGAGATCGACGGGCCAGGCTTGCGCGAAGCCGGTGAAGGGGGGATCGGAGGAGGAGCGGGCGGCGTCGGCGGCGTGTTGAGTTTCCTGGATGGATTGGGCGAGGACATTTTTGACGTCGAGCAGTTGACTGCCGATCAGACTGATGCCGGCGAGGGGGATGAGGGCGATCCAGAGGATCGCGGATTCATGGGTGTCTTCGTGGAGGGCGGGATCGCGCGGGGCACCCCAGAAGATGAGCATCCAGCATCGCATCATGTAGAAGGAAGTGAGATAGGAGACGACGACGGGGATGTAGAAGAGGGACCAGTAGAGCGGCTGATGGCCGGTGGAGACGGCAAATTGGGCGAAGGCGGCGGCGTGGGAGAGGACAAGGTGGCGGCTGTAGAAGGCGGCGGTGAACGGGGTGCCGGAGATGGCGAGAACGCCGATGCCAAAAACGGCGGCGGTCATGGGGAGTTTTTTCATGAGGCCGCCAAGGCGGTGGATATCGTGCGCGTGTTGGACGGCGCCCAGAACACTGCCGCAAGCGAGCAGGAGAAGGGATTGGAAGAAGATGAAAGTGACCAGGTGAAAGAGGCTGCCGACCCAGCTTCCGATTCCGATGGCGAGGAGGATCAGGCCGAGTTGGGAACTGGCGGCGGCGGCGAGGATTTTTTTGACGTCGCGCTGGGCCAGGGCCATCAGGGCGCAGAGGGTGAAGGTGAGCAATCCGATGATGGCGAGGAAAAGTTTGACGTCGGGGGTGAGGATCGGGAAAAGGCGGATGAGGAGGTAGATGCCGGTGGAGGGGAGGAGGGTGGCGTGGGCGAGGGCCGAGGCGGGAGTGGGGGCTTCCATTGCATCGGAGAGCCAGACTTGGAAGGGGAATTGCGCGCAGCGGGCGATCGCGGCGATTGCGAATAGGATGCCGATGGTGGTGAGGGTGGAGAGGGGGAGAATAGAACCGCCGGAGAGATGAAAATCGGGAGGGGCGGAGCCGGCGGAAGAGAGCCACCGGATGATGGTGATGAGGGAGAGAGTGCCGAGGCGGCCCAGGACGATTCCCAGGGCGATGAGGAAGGCGAGGGAACCGGTGCTGTCAAAGATGAAAAATTTGGCGGCGGCTTGGCGCGCGGCGGGGCGTTCATGGGCGTAGGCAATCAATAAGTAAGAGCCGATGGCGCAGAAAGACCAGAAGATGAACATCTGAATTAAGCTTGAGCCGAGCATGAAACCGAGAGCACTGAAGCAGAAGAGGTTCATGAATGCGAAGAATCGCCAGTAGGGTCGGGCGTCGGCCATGTAGCCGATGGCGAAGACATGGACGAGGAGGGCGACGACGCTGATCGTACAGAACATCGCGACGGTGAGACTGTCGACGTAAATGTCGAGGTCAAGAGAGGCGGCGGAGTTGTTGGGAGAGGCAGGAATGGGGAGCCATTTGAAGGAGAGGGAGATGGGCTGGTCGCCGGGGCCCCAGGCGACGCCGGCGAGTTGGCCGCGTTCGTACCAGGCGATCATGGCGCTCAGGCTGCAGGCGAGGGTGGCGATCATGAGTCCTGTGGCGACCCATCCGGCCAGGGGATTTCCCAAGCGTTTGCCCATGAAGGCGAGGAGAGTGAAGGACGCCAGCGGGAGCAGGGTGGCGGTCAGAAGCAGCACGGCGGGCATCGGCATGGAAAGATTCTCGCGTCAGGCGATGAGGGCGTCGGTTTTGGCGGCGCAGATGAAGTCGTTTTCGGAGAGGCCGCCGACAGAGTGGGTGGAATAACGAACGCGGCAGCGGTTGTAGGCGACTTCGAGGTCGGGGTGATGGTTTTCGCGATTGGCGAGCCATGCGATGGCGTTCACGAATCCGATGGTGTGGTGGTAGCCATCGAAGTGGTAGGTTTTGGCGATTTGGTCGCCGGCGAGTTCCCAGCCGGGGATGTCGGGGAGGAGGAGGCGGATCTGGGTTTTGGTGAGGGCGGGGGTGTCGGGGGTCAGTTCTTTGCAGCGTTTTTTGAGGAGAGGGGATTTTTTCATGGTTGGAACTCCGAGGTTTGAGCACGATGATGATTATCCTAGAAAGGATAACACAGAGGGAAAGCCAGCCACAGGCCTGTGTGCCAAGGACGTGAAGGCGAGGAACCTTTTCACGTCTGGTCGCTGTCGGAAGATTGATGGTGAGAGATGCGCTTTAAGCGAAGGATGCCCACGGTCAGAAATGCGATGCCGATGGTGAATACGGAGGCGCCGAAAAGGGAAAGATTCAGAAGAAGATTTTGAGTGTGCCGATTGGTTTGCCAGGAGAAATGGGATGAATTGTTTTGATGAAGCAAGTTCCAGATGAAGGCCAATATCCACAAGCTGGAGATCAGTAAATACGCGCTGATGCAGATGAATGCGACGGCGAGTTTTTTACCATGAAGTCGGCTGGGCTGGGTGGGAGAGTTGTAATCGAGTGGTTGGGGCATAGAGGAATTGTAAGCAGTAGCAACTTAGGGATGGTGGAAAAAAATGGGGTGGAGTGTTGAGGCACGGGAGAACGGAGAGTATGGTACCACGTTCGAACCGCGAAACGCTGCTTGGTGAGTTGAAAGCCTTCTTCAAGGACAATCCCGGTTGGGAGTGACCTGTCCTTTTGAGTTTTTTGGGTATCCCCAGGGCTATCCCCCACAGGGGATACCCTCCTGTTTCGTTTGATCCTTGTAGCACAACGACTTCTGCGTTTTGATGGGCGCCTTTTCCTCCCAGACAGCCGTCCCCTTTCCCTGTCGTCCCCTCGCTCTCACGATCGAGGTTCCTCGCTCGCCGAGGCTCGCCGGAGGGAAAGGGTCCGGCTCCGCTCGTCCGCCTCACGGCGGCCTCGCTCCCTCACGGGGTGGGGGGCTAAATCCTAGTTTGTATTTTCTCCAAGGGGCAGGAACCGTTTTGGAGGGTGTTACCACCCCCATCCCAACCAACCCTCAACGGGTTAGGGAGGGAGAAAGGCAAATCACCGAATGGTCTGGCTCAGTGCCATTTCATGGCCAACGCTTGAGGCTGGTACACGTTTCCGCCCGATTAGCTTTCGCGTGATGCAGGCGGACGTGGTCACAATTCATCGGGCGACAACGCGTTGAACCTATCGGTTCACCTATCCAGCCAGCTCAAGCATGGCACCGAGACTACCGTCTCGGTCTGAGCCAGTCGAATCTCATTGGACCATATGGGCGATTTAGGGCCCGACCATGGCACAACTCCATAATCTTTCGTGAGCGTTAAACCAACCGCATCTTCGTCGTTGGCAGACGGTCGGCATACTGACGTGGTATCTATCCGGCCCTGGAAGTAGCGCAGGGTTAGGAGAAATTGAGGCGAAAGGACCGAGCAATGAGATATGCGAAAGAATGGTTGCCACAATTGGTTATCGCGAACAGATGGAGAATTTCATATGCAACCGGATCGAGTTGATCGATATCCGCGTCGTAGACTGAGCGGCTTAACGGGCAATGAATGGCATCTCAAAACGAATTTTTGGAAGAGACTTGTTTTGGAGATGCGGTGACTTCGCTTTGGAAAGCAGTGCACGGATAAAAAGATGCCTTATTCTGCCTGCGATTCTCGCAGTGGCGGTTTCGGCGAGGCACAGAACCTGTTGGACAACGCCAATAAGGCGGCCCGAGAAAGCGAACCGGACAGACAGAAGATGACTGCGCTGGCGGATCGAATTCATGAGTTTGCGTATCATGCAGATAAAAACGGCATACCCCACGAACTGAAGTATCGTACAGTTTTGTTTTGTATCACTCTCGAAACGTTAGCTAGACTACACGCAGGCGATTCAGACCCGGTGAACGCCAACGTGAAACCTTGGACAATGTTTGAGGCATTGAAGGATCAGGATTTGTCCGACTGACCTTTCCCCCTCAACCCGATCCGGCTG
>CAZCKE010000398.1:0-4212 GCA_964499005.1 uncultured Tepidisphaeraceae bacterium | reverse complement strand
CCCCCTTCTCACACACGCAAAACCGACCGCGCGACGTTCCCCAAAATCCACCCCACCGTCAACAAGATCCTGGCCGAGACCGTTGGCGTCATGGTCTACCAGGAACAGGTCATGCAGATCTTCAACCAGCTCGGCGGCATCGAACTCCGCAGCGCCTACACGCTCATCAAAGCCATCAGCAAAAAACAATCCGATGTCATCGCCAAATACCGCTCCGATTTCATCAAGGGCTCTCAGTCCAAAGGCGTGGGAAAAGACCAGGCCGACGAGTTGTTCGAGCTGATCCTCAAATTCGGCGGCTACGGCTTCAACAAAAGCCACTCCACGCGCTACGCCATCGTCGCCTTCCAGACGGCGTTCATGAAGACCTATCACCCCGTCGAATACATGGCCGCCCTGCTCACCTACGAAATGGGCTCAACCGACAAGATCGTCGAATACATCGAGGAATGCCGCCGCATGCCGCTCCCCGACGGCACCCAGGGAATTAAAGTCCTCGCCCCGGACATCAACGTCTCTGATAAGGATTTCACGCCCCTCTATGTCGTCGAGCCCGTCGGCAAGCGAAAAAAGGAAGTCAAGACCGGCGTCATCCGCTTCGGACTCATGGCCGTCCGTGGCGTCGGCGAAAAAGCCGTCGAATCTATCATCGAAGAACGCTCCAAGCGCGGCGAATTCACCAGCCTGCACGATTTCTGCGATCGCGTCGATCTCCGCCAGGTCACCCGCGGCACCATCGAAGCCCTCATCAAATGCGGCGCGTTCTCTTCCATCAAAGCCCGCCGCTCCCAGCTTCTGGCCATCCTCGATCGCAGCGTCGAAATGGGCCAGCAGGCCCAGGAAGATAAACGCCTCGGCCAGCTCAACATGTTCGCTCCCACCGGCGGCGAGGGCCCCTCGATCGCCAGAATGGCCGGCGAAGTCCTCCCCAACCTCGAAGAGCTCCCCAGCGCTGAGCTTCTCAAATACGAAAAAGAACTCCTCGGCTTCTACCTGACCAATCATCCCCTCACCGCGCACCAAACCTCTCTCTCCGCCTACGCCACCGCCACCACCAAGGACGCCAAAGCCGTCTCCGAAGGCACCGAAGTGATGATTGGCGGCATGATCAATCGCCTCAAACGCACCGTCACGCGCAATGGTCGCTCCGCCGGCAAACCGATGGCTATCGTCACGCTCGAGGATCTCGAAGGCCAGATCGACGCCACCATCTTCGCCGAAACATTGGAAGAGATCGTCAAGCGCTACCCCGAATCCGTCACCGCCGAGCAAATCGTGTTCATCAAAGGCAAAGTCGACAAGCGCCGCGAAACCCCCGGCCTGGTCGTCAACGAATTGATCCCCATCGAAGACGCCGTCAGCCGCCTGACGCGCGGCATCAAGGTCGAACTCGACAACCCAGCCGCCGCCGAGAATCTACTGGCCCAGATTAAGCCCATCCTCGAGCGTCACAAAGGCAATTGCGACACCTATCTCCAAGTCCCCGCTGGCGGCGCCAAAAAAGTTATGATCCGCCTCGACCGCCAATGGTTTCTCAAACCCTCGCCGACGGTAAAGGAAGAGTTGGAATGGGCCCTGGGATCGCAAGGCCGCGTCGAACTGGCTGGCGACGGCACCCGCCGCGCTAAACGCCTCCAGCAACAGCAACTCTTCCAAATCGCCAATGCAACCGATACTCCCGACACGATGACCGCCGTCGCGGCCGCTCCCGATGAATTCGACTTCACTGAATCCACCTGATCGATTTTCACTCCCCCATCATTTGTCCCCTTCCCCGGTACATTGAGGGAGGGCAAGGGAGGGGGTTATGCTTTCTTCACGCCACCCGCATCCACGTTCGGAAACAACGGCTGCCCCGGACCCAGCTTCGTGCCGGGTATCGGAACGCTGGCATGTAATTCGATCAGTGTTTTCCCCCGCGTGCTGACGCCAAGCTGGGCCAATCCCTCCGCTGCCTTCGTCGGCAAAATCGGCAGCAGCGCCACCAAACATTGATGAATCGCAGTCGCCGCCGTGTTCAACACCGTATCCAGCCGCTTCGCCTGCGCCGGATCTTTCGCCAACTTAAACGGCTGCGTCGTATCAATGTACCCGTTGGCCGCACGCGCCAACTCCACCGGCAACAACGCACACTGCTGCAATTCCAGCTTGGAATAAGCCTCCGCCACCTGCCCCGCCAAAAGGCTCGCCCTCTCCAGCAGTTCCCGATCCACCGGCTCCAACTCCCCCGCCGCCGGCAGCGCCCCCTGCCGATAACTCTCCACCATCTTGATCGTGCGATTCAAACAATTGCCGACGATATTTTTCAATTCATTAAACGACTTGGTGAGGTCGCCATCCGTCCAATCCAGATCATTCCCGAACGGCGCCGCCCGCAGCAGGTAATACCGCAGCGCATCCAGCGAATACGTCACAATGACTCCGCGCAATTTCACCAGGTCGATGAAATTCCCCATCGTCTTGCTCATTTTCCGCCCGCCGCTCGTCCACCACCCATGCGCGTAGATTCGCATGGGCAGCGGCAGCCCCAGCGAAAACAGCATCGCCGGCCAATAGACCGCGTGAAACCACAAAATCTCTTTCCCGATCACATGCAAATCCGCCGGCCAATATTTCTCAAACAACGTCTGATCCTTCGACCCATATCCCAGCGCCGTGATGTAATTGCTCAGCGCATCGATCCACACGTACACCACGTGGCGCGCATCGTGCGGCATCGGAATTCCCCACTTCAGCGTCGCCCGGCTCACCGACAAATCCTCCACCCCCGCCTTCAATTTGCTCAGCACCTCATTCCGCCTCGAATCCGGCTGCACAAACTCCGGATGGCTCTCGATATATTCCAAAACCCTCGGCACATACTTGGTCAGCCGGAAAAAATAACTCTCCTCCGAATACCGCGTCAGCGGCCTGCCGCTCACCGCCGACTTGAATTCCTGGTTCTTCGCCTCGGTCTCGCTGACAAATTCCTCCTGTCCTTCGTCATACCAACCCTGATAGCTTCCCAGGTAAATGTCCCCGTTGGCCACCAGCCGCCGGACGATCTCCTGCACCGCCTCGCGATGGCGGTCCTGCGTCGTGCGGATGAAATCGTCATGTGTAATGCCGATTTCCTTCCACAAATTCTCAAACGTTGCCACATACCGATCCGCCAGCGCCCGCGGCTCCACATTCTCCGCCGCCGCCGTCTTGACCATCTTCACCCCATGCTCATCGGTGCCCGTCAGAAAATACGTCCGGTCCCCGCGCAGCCGATGAAACCGCGCCACCGCATCCGCCGCCACGGTTGTGTAGAGATGCCCCAGGTGCGGCTCACCGTTGGGGTAATAAATCGGCGTCGTGATATAAAATTTCTCGCTCATGTGATTCCCAATTGATGAAAACAAAAAACCACCGTTCGTCCAAGCCGAAGTCAACGCGCACAGGGATAGGCCGCCTCACCAAAGGCGATCTATCCCAATCGCATCGACATCAGCCGGGTCAAACGGTGGTTCATCAAGGCAATTATCGGCAGGATGGCCGCGGGAATCAAGGCGAGGCAAAATCGTTGAAGTTTCTCATTCCCGTCGTCCGCAACTATCCAGATTTTCTCCGCATCCCCTGCGGTAAAAACAAAACTTCGGCGGTCCCAAAACTTACCGACCCACCGCTCGATTCATATACCCCCCATCCACCAACCCCGGCACATACCCACTGCAATCCAACTCCCCCGCCAACTCCACATCCTCCCCAAACCCCTTCTCAACCAGCTCCCGTCCGGATGAACATTGTCTCACCACATCATCAATCCACGACCGCGCGCCCTTGAACGAATTCCCCGCCGCCTCCGCTTCGGGCGACCTCGACCCCTCCAACCCCTGCACAATCACCCCCGCCGCCAGCCAGTCCTCGACCGCCGGCCGCAGCGCCCCATCCTCCCCGCGCTCTCCCGCGGGGATCACCGCGATCGACTTCCCCATCCCCTGCGCCGCATGAGCCACCGCCCGGGCATTCCGCAGGCAACCCGCCAGCACCGGCGTCTTTCCGCACATCAGCGTCAGCGCCGACCCATTCGGCGACGGCAGCACCAATCGCGTGCCCGCCGCAATATTCGTCAGCGACGAGGGAGCCAGCGAATATCCTTGCCCCCGATGCCCCGCGAGTATCGCCTTTTTCTCCCGCCCAAACTCAGCCGCCGACTCATCCCGCCATTGATATGGAAAAACCATCGCC
>CAZCKE010000397.1:0-4215 GCA_964499005.1 uncultured Tepidisphaeraceae bacterium | reverse complement strand
CTGCCGAATCGTGCCAGCGGAGGTGCCGTGCATTGGCCAGGCGCGGCGAGCAGAGATAATTGAACGCGACCTGCCGCGCTCCGCTGCGCCAAGCCGTTGTGATCGCCGTGTAAAATTCCTCCTGTTTGAGCGTATTGAGCGAGCCACTGAAGACGATCACGTCCGCGTGCTGCACCAGCGTCAGCGGGTCGCGAACGAAATCGCCGCGGACGATCCTGGCATTGGGCCGACGCCTCTGCTCCGCCGCTGATGCCAGCGCTTCAACCGCCTCGATGCCGATATAGAGCGATGGCTGCTGATTCTTTCCGGCCAGAAATTCTAAAAAATCCGCCCGCCCGCACCCCGCGTCCAGAAGCGTTTTTCCCTCGATCTGGCACAACTGTCCCAACACTTCAACCCGCGCCCGCTGCGTCTTGGGGCTTGCCCACAACAGCGACCCAAACCCGCCTCCATAGCGGCTGGCCGCCTCTCGATAAGGCTGAAGATATTCCTCACCGCTCATCGTCAAATCCTCAATCGATCCGGGCAAATCATATCCCAATCCCCGCGCATTTCTTATCCGCGTGCGTTTGATTGTCGTCTGTGGCAAATCGCATTTCTTTCTGCACAATTGCCCCCATGCGATGGCTATTGCACGGATCGTTGACCCCCGCGGCGGCCCAGGCCCTGGTCCGGCACGGCCACAAGATTCACGCACCCGCTGAAGCCGACCTGGCCCCTGATGCTCCCGCTCAATCCGTCCTGCAATCCGCCGCCAAGCGCCAATGGGACATTCTCAGCACCGATTCCGCTCTCGCTTCGTCCCTCTTCGCCGAAAAATCCCCGTTCCCTCGCAGCATCGTCCTGCTCCTGGTCCCTGCCGGCGATGTCGAACAAGACGACGCCATTGACCGTCTTTTCGCCCGCTACAAGCGTCTGACCCCCGCCCGCCTTTACACGGTGAACGAATCGCGCGTAAAAGTAAGGCAATTACCCAGCGGCTCTCGCCCCATGAGGACTTGACGCGGCGCGAGCCCACTGAATCGGAGAACTCGAAATGTCCCTTCTCGTGAGCGGCTCAATCGGCCTGGATGCGGTCGATACCCACGCCGGTAAACGGCAAAACCTCATCGGCGGTTCCGCGATCTATTTCGCTTATGCCGCCTCCTTCTTCAGTCCCGTCCGCCTCGTCGGCGTTGTCGGCGACGATTGCCCTCGCGAAATGCTCGAAGTCTTCCATGGCCGCGACGTCGATACTGCCGGCCTGGAAATCCGCAAAGGATCCAAAACTTTCCGCTGGCATGGTTCTTATCTCAGGGACATGAATGAAGCCGTCACCGTCGAAGTCGATCTCAACGTCCTGGCGGAGCGCGCCGCCAAAATTCCCCAGCAATTTCTCGACAGCAAATATGTCTTCCTGGCCAATACCCATCCCGTCCTTCAGCAAGCCGACCTTGCCGCCCTCAAAGGCCCACGCCTCGCCGTGGCCGACACGATGAATCTCTGGATTCAAACCGAGCGCAAGGAACTCGACAAGCTCCTGACCAAAGTCCAGGGCCTGGTCCTCAACGACGGCGAAGCACGGCTGCTTACTGAAAAGAAAAATCTGATTGCCGCCGCCCGCGACGTCATTAAGATGGGCCCCAAATTCGTCGTGATCAAAAAAGGGGAGCACGGTTGTCTGATGGTCAGTGACTCCGAAACCTTCGCCTTGCCCGCGTTTCCCACATTGGCCGTCGTCGATCCCACCGGCGCTGGCGACAGTTTTGCCGGCGGCATGATGGGCTACCTCGCCACTCAATCCAGCCTCTCCGCCGCCACCATTAAACGCGCCCTCGCCTTCGGCACCGTCGTCGCCAGCTTTACCGTCGGCGACTTCTCCATCGGCGGTCTCGCCGCCACCACGCGCGAAAAAATCGACGACCGCTGGCAGGAATTTAAGAACATCATGAACTTCTGAATTCTCTTCGCCTCTCCCTATGTACTGCGGAGAGAGATTGGGTGAGGGGCATCGTTTTTGCTTGGCAGATTCTCATGCGTCTCTTCATTGCCCTGCAATTGCCTGATGCCGTTCGCTTACGCCTCGATCGCGTCGTCGATCAACTTCGCCCCATTATTTCTGCCCGCTGGATTCGCTCCGATCATTGGCACATCACGCTCAAATTCCTGGGCGAAACCCCTGATCCCCAATTGCCTCCGCTCATCGAAGCGCTCCAAACAATCACTGTGCCCCCATCGATCCAGCTAAAACCCACAGGCATCCTCTTCTTCCCCCCGCGTGGCCCCGCTCGAATCGTCGCGGCCGCGATGGACGACATGGGCCGCCGATGCGCTGCCCTTCAAGCGCAAATCGATTCCGCCTGCCAACAAATCGGCTTTCCCCTCGATGCTCGCCCCTGGGCGCCTCACGTCACGCTGGCCCGACCCAAAAGTGGAATCACAAAGCGCCCCCAGATCCCATCCGGTCTTTTCCAGGGCGAAAGTGAATTTAGTCCCGACCAATTCGTTTTGATTGAAAGCCGTCTCGATCGACAGGGGCCCACCTACGTAAGCCTAGCATCGTTTCCCCGATGATCGCTGCATGAGAGTTCACAGCCGCGTCATCATCGTCAGCATCCACAGCAAATTTGCAGCCGATAGAATCATTCCGACAACCGCCCAGCGACGATCCGGGTTTTCCCGTTTGAGCGCCATCGCGCCTACGACGATCCCCGCCAGGCAGATGCACGGGACCGCGAGAAAAATCAGTAGCCAAAATGGCTGAAGCTGCGTCGCGAGCCATGCGATAAACTTGAAATGCCACCGCGGCAGATGCGTTGCGCTGTAAGGCGTGCGTCCCACGAATATTCTCAGAATCCCGATGACCGAAAACGCGCTGGCCAGCAGACCCAAATAAAGAGAATACCTCGGGCCGCCGCGAAAGCGCGAGTGATGACTATATTCGAGGGACCGAACGGAAGAATTGATTGCTTGAACGTTTGACGGAATGGTTTCCATGCTCAATAACTCCTGCTCTGTAAATCAGACGTTTGGCGAAAAAGAAAAGCGCAAAAATTTTCAGATTTTCTGCTGGAAATCAATTTTACTGTTCGATACTATACCCAAACAAACACTGAACAAGGACGGCCAGGTGACTTCCGTCGAGTTCAGATAGCGGGGTTTGTCTGGGCCGGCTTTCGCCACCCACATTCGCCCGCACCAAGTCACCGTCAAAATATCGCCGGCTGACCAACATACCCGGCGGAAAAGGAGTCTCCCGTGGCCAAGTCCCCCGAAAAGGCGGACGCGCGCAAGGACCAGTCCGGCGCCACCGCTACCCTGACGCGTGATGCGTCCCCCGTTCGTGAATCCTCTTCCCATTCTTCTCACGCGGTTTCATCGCCGGAGAAAAAAGAGCAGCCCGCGCCTGCCAAGCAGGATTCGGCTCGCGATTCGGCCCTGACCCGTGCCGTCCAGCAGATCGAAAAGCAGTTCGGCAAAGGCGCCGTCATGAAGCTCGACGGAGACGTGAAAGCCTCTGTCGACGGTGTCCCCACCGGATCGCTCGGCCTTGATATTGCCTTGGGCGGCAATGGCGTTCCTCGCGGACGCGTCCTGGAAGTCTGTGGCCCCGAATCCAGCGGCAAAACCACCCTCACTCTTCACATCGTCAGCAACGTCCAAAAGATGGGCGGAGTTGCCGCCTTCATCGACGCTGAGCACGCTCTCGATCCCTCCTGGGCTAAGCGCATCGGCGTCAAGCTCGATGACCTCCTCGTCTCCCAGCCCGACACCGGCGAGCAAGCCCTGGAAATCTGTGAGATGCTCGTCCGCTCCAACGCGGTGGATGTGATCGTCATCGATTCGGTCGCCGCCCTGATTCCGCGCGCCGAAATCGAGGGCGAGATGGGCGACACCCACGTTGGCCTCCAGGCCCGGCTCATGAGCCAGGCCCTCCGCAAACTCACTGGCGCAATCTCCAAGAGCCGTTCCACGGTGATCTTCATCAACCAGATTCGCGAAAAAATCGGCGTGATGTTCGGCAGCCCCGAAACCACCCCCGGCGGTCGCGCTCTCAAGTTCTACGCCTCCGTCCGCATCGATGTCCGCCGCACCGGTTCCATCAAGGATGGCGAAATTGCCATCGGCAACCGCACCCGCGCCCGCGTCGTCAAAAACAAAATCGCTCCCCCGTTCCGCGAGGCCGAGTTCGACATCATGTTCGATGAGGGAGTTTCCTCGGCCGGGGACCTGTTG
>CAZCKE010000396.1:0-4224 GCA_964499005.1 uncultured Tepidisphaeraceae bacterium | reverse complement strand
GAAAGTATACGGCAGGATCAAAAAAAATTTGAGAAGAGAGAGATTGGCAGTTGATCTTTAGCGCCGGCTTAACAAAGAGGTCATATAATCATTTTGATCCAACCTATGCTTCGTGCGCAACATCCTAAGGATCGGGAAAGCGCATGGCTTCAATTCGAGAAATGCTACGTGGACCAGCAGGACGTTGGATTGCCGGTTGCTTGCTGGTAGTAGGGGTGGCAGCAGTTATCTATGAGGCGCGCGGGTTTGCGACCTCGGATCCGAACGTGGATCAGGTCTGGGTCGATGTGGGGACCAACCCTCCATCGACGTTCAAAGCGCATTTAGCTTCAGGAATGTCCATTCCGATCGATGCCCCGAGCGGCCCGAAGAAGGGATATCCGCCCGAGCTGTGCTATTGGACGGCGGATGGGCATGCGAAGAGTGAGCCCACTTATGTGGTTTTGAATACGCTTCTGGGTAAGGATGAGCCGACGTTCTGTCCTGACTGTCATCGTCTAGTCGTTGGGCACAATCCACCAGCCGCAGAAGGATCGCGTCCGCCGCCGACAGAAGAGGAATATAAAAAGAGTCACGGCGGTTGATGAGTGTAAGGTTTAAACGGATTTCAATTCAGTGGAACCAACGGAAGGTCAACAGTTTTTTCTCATACATCGGGAGGTCATAATGTATCGTTCAAATTCCGAACGAAAGGGATTTACACTAGTGGAGTTGCTCGTGGTGATAGGAATCATCGCGCTGCTGATCTCCATATTGCTGCCAAGCTTGGCCAGAGCGCGTCAAGCGGCAAATACGGTCAAGTGTGCCGCGAATTTGCGGGGCATTATACAGGGGATGCAGATTTATGCTTCCCAGAACAATGGATATATTCCGGGAAGCCCCAATACGACGGGGCGATTTTTGTGGAAACCGGCAATCATCGCGGGAATGACCACTACTACCGCTAAAGCCAACGATCCGCAAACGGGCGTGCCCTGGAACGAGAATGATTGCCCGGACATCGTGGCCTCAGCGGACTGGATGTCGCCGGTGTTGCTGGCTGAAGGCATTACAGCGCAGGCCAGTGATCCTTCATTCGTTTTGGGAAAGACGCCGCATTTCAACCGTGGTTCGGACAGAAATTCGCGATTGAGCCGGTTTGAATTCTACCGAACTTTTCCTTCCTTCGTTTGTCCGGAAAACTTCTTCCAGGCAATTCCATATTCGGGCTCGACGCTGCAGTGCAGCGTGGGGCCAAATGTATCGTACTTCATGGCATTTGAGTTTCTTATAGCGCCGCGGCCGACCGGAGTCACTATTTTGGGAGGCACGTTGTTTGACAGCGGTCCGACCAGCTCGTTTGCCCTGCCGCAAGGTTACAGCCCCAAGTTTTCGGCGATCAAGAATTCCAGTCGAAAGATCTGTATTGCGGACGGCAACCGGTACAACGATCCGTCGACTCCCTCAGGAGTACCGGATATCGACATCAACGTGTATGACAGCGGCGGGGACAGCTTCGCCGACTCGGGTTCTTTTACGCAGTCGTCGCATTCGTGGGTCCGCGATTATCCGGGAACTCCCAACGGCGAGACGGCTCCTTTTATCGCCAAGACCAATTACATGCTGATTACCTATCGTCACTCTGGTTCATCCGCACAGACGACGCTGGGCAATTACTATATGAATTGTGGGTTCTATGACGGGCATGTCGAGACGTTGGATGACTTGAGCAGTTCGAATCCATCCTTCTGGGCGCCCACCGGCTCGGTGTTAAACAATGGTCAGGGGTTCTTCGGAACACCTTGGGCTGACACGGCCGCGCGGTTCCAGGTTCCAGCGACTGGCAATTATGTCATTCCATAAGTTGCGATAAGAAGATGGGTTCCAGAGTGGGCACTAGGAATCATCGGACAACTAAAGCCACGGGATATCGCTCTATCCCGTGGCTTTTCATCATTCAGGCAGTGAGCGCTGTGGTATAAGCGGCCGTGGCGACGCTGCGGTATTTATCGGGGTGGGTATTTTGATTCGTCGGAGTTAGATCATGGATTTTGCGCGCAAAATTTCGATCGCTGTTGTTGGACTGATTATTTGTGGGATGAGCGGCGTTTGTTTTGGGTGGAGCCATCAGGGTCATATTCTACTGACGCGGATGGCGGCGCTGCGGATCATTAATGATCCGTCTGCTCCCAAGGGGTTGCGCGATTTTCTGGGCCAGAACATGCCGCATACACTTGATGAGTGTAAGTCATTGGCCACAGTAGAGGTTGTAGGCGGGAACCTGGACGATGAGCCGCAATACACGGGAGGTCTGGACGGGTGGGCGACGATGCCGGATCGGATTCAGCAGAGACCCGAGGGGAAGCAGCCGATTGCTCCGTATGGGCTTCCGGAGTCACAGATGCATTTCATGGACATGGAGATGTTTTCTGCGCATCCGGTGTACAAGGACGATTTGTCGAACAAGCCGGATATCGCGACGATTCCGCACGATGTGAACGATCCGCGATGGAAGCAGAGCGGGTTTGTGCCGTTTCGCGTGGAAGAGATGTATCACAAGCTGGCTGAGGCATTTGGGAACGGAGACACGGTTGCGCATCCTGAGGATGCGTTGCATGCGGCGGGTTACTTGGCACATTACACGGAGGATTCGACGCAGCCGCATCATTCGACGATCGATTACAAGAGCGTGAGCTATCTGGTGGGGCACCTGAAGGGACTTCCGGATGCGACGACGCGGCCGGGGATTGCGACGCTGGCGGGCTTGCGGCTTCCGCGCGGAGTGAATCCGCATGGAGATATTGAATATCAGCTATTTGAAGATGCCCAGTCTCCTCGGGCGGAGTTCCGGCAGGAATTTTGGAACGATCTGCTGGCAGAGATTCAATCGCAAGCGACACAACGGGCGACTGCGCCGCGGGTTGCGGTTGCTTCATTTGATCCGTTCCGTTGGGATCTTCAGACGCTGAGCGATAGCTATGATAACTTGCCATTGGTGGGACGGGCCGCCCAGTCGGCGTATGCCTCGGGGACGTTTGACCCCAAGGCATTCTTCAGCTTCTCGGGCCAGACCCATGGCCATCAGATGACCATCATTCAACTCATCGCTCATCAGAACGCGGAGGCGATTCTGAACGTGGAGATGGCATATCGGCTGGCGTGGGAGGCAGCGCATTCGGTGGCAGTGCAGAATAGCGCCAACATCCATTGAGATGAGAAGTCAGTTGGTGGGCTGGATTTGCGATTGGTGGCTGGCGACCAGGGTTTTGGCTTTCTGCAATTCATCGCGGGTCGAGAAGACGCGGGGGTCAAACTGGTCGCCGACTTCATCGAAGGCCTGCTGGGCCCGGGCCCATTGCTCGCACCAGCAGGCGAGTTGGGCATAGCGGAGATGCTCGTAATTATTTCTCGGATGGCGGCTGAAGAACTGGGCGTAGACGCTTTGGATATCGTTCCAGGCGGCTTGATTTGAGTGGAAATAAGAGGGGTCGACGCCGGCATGCCATTGGCCATCGGTGTAATGGGCCGCTGCCAGATACGCATCCACCAGGATCAAGGGAATGCCGGCGTCCCAATTGCCTCCTGAAGCGCATTCGTGGCCAAAGTCGATCATCTGTTGAATGCTGCCATGCCATCTGGGCTCGAGATATCGGAGCTTGGCGCTGTAGGCCTCGAAATGATCGGGATCGACGTCGGTCGCGCGGCCAAACCATAAATTCATGCGATCGGGCCCCTGTCCCTGACCCAGTTCGACATCGATCATGGCGGTAGCCGCGTCGGCGTTGGCGGGATCAAGCCGCCACGCTTCTTCCAGATTGGTGGCGGCGTTGGCGAGGCGCTGCGCAAAAGGGGAATCCTGCGGCTGTGTAGTGGTTGATGAAGAAGCCGAGGGGCGAGCGTCCCAGGCATAGTCGATATAAAATCTTCCTTTCGCGGTGAGCAGCGTCGATCGATCCAGAGCGGATTTTTCGGCAGTATCCCAGAAGAAATTCATCATCGCGGAGTTGCGGTCTTTATTGAGTGACAGCGCTGTTTGGCCGGCGATATCGAAGAGATCGAGCCATTGTCGGCGGGGGATTTGCGCGTCGGCAGCGACCTGGGTAAAGAGCGCTCTACATTGGTCGGGCAGTTGGGCTTCTTCACCGGTTACTGGGTCGGCATTGGGGTCGACGAAGTTTAGGTTGTCGGAGTTGACGATCAGCACCGGCGCCGCGTTGTAGTGGTAGAAGAAGCGCGCGTAACTCT
>CAZCKE010000395.1:0-4252 GCA_964499005.1 uncultured Tepidisphaeraceae bacterium | reverse complement strand
TTTGTGCAGCGGGTCGGTCCAAGCCACGGCGAAGGATGTGGCCTTTTTCGTCTTCGTTTAACTGTACATCCGCGCCCGATTCGGCCGGGTTCCCCAGGATGCTCACGCCCATGGCGCTGGCCGTATCGGTCTTGTTGTATTCAGATTGATTGGCAACGACGACCGCGCCGGTGGTCGGATCAACCAGGCGAATATCGACGCCACATTGCGTTTGAATCTTGGTTTCTTTGTCGTTGTAGCCAAACCCGCCGGTGTTCACGAAACCGCTGACGCCGGCCAGATTTAACCCCTTATCGGTCGAACTGCGGACCACGGCCAGGTTGGTGACCTTGCCGAGCAGCAGGTAGTCAACTCCCCGGACTTGGCCGGGCTTGGCCAGCTCGCCGGGTTTGACGATCCCTTCGAGGTTTTGTTCATCGAGAAGCTTCTGGAGCTGCGCCCGTTCAATGACCATGAAACGCCCGCTTTGGACCAACAGGGTCGTCATCTGATCGGCGGCGAGCGAATCAACGCTGGGACCCGAGAATTGTCCCTGCACGCTAAATTGAGGCACACCAACTTTCGGCCTCGGTCCGGCCGGCGCGGGCGGATAAACGCCCACTTGCTCTGTCAATGTGTCCTTGGAAGCGGATTCGCTCGTGCTGGCGCACGCGGACAACATCATCATGCCGACTGTCAGGGCGGTACAACCAGCGGCCTTGAGCATCTTCTTCTTGGAGAGCATCTTCATGGTGATCCTCATCCGTAAGTGGAATTGAAGGTGAACGCAAACCGCATGACGGTTCGCTGGTTGGATAAGTTAAATATCCGATCTCAAAAGTGCAAACATTTCGCAGGCCATCAACCTTGCCGGCGCGCCGTAACAATCGGTCAAAGCCCCAAATGCGTCTTGCGACGCCGCAGGGTTTTTATGACAATTTCGGCCGGCGTGGGCCCAACCCATAAGCCCTATTCACAATGTCATCGACAGGGAGGAGACATGACACCCCCGCCCCACCGTCTGTCCCGCGTGAAGCGATTCGTGGCTGTGCTGGCAGTTGCTTCCCTTGCCGCACTACTCAGCGCACGGCCGGCTCTCGCCGCGGAATCGGACATGCTGAATAACAACGCGCTGGCCGACGCTATCGTCAAAGCCGCCACGCTTGGCGTCTTGATCGATCGAGACTTGCCTCGCGATACGTTCGACGTGCGCGCGGCGGCGAACCAAATCGGCAACGATCCGGACAAGATTTTCGCCTGGGTGCGGGACAACACCGCGTATGTGCCTTATCGGGGAAGCTTGCGCGGCCCGGTCGGCGTTCTGCTGGATCGCTCGGGGAACAGTTTGGACCGCTCGTTGCTGCTGGCGCGATTGCTGCAAATCGCGGGGCAACAGGTTCGCCTCGCTCATGGGACGCTTCCCGATGACAAGTCCGTGCAACTGCTCAAAAGCGATTGGGAAGATCCCAAGTCAGCAGTCGCGATGCCGTCACTCCCCGAAATGGACGACGCGGCAATGGCCAAGTACGCGATGCAGGCCAACATTGATCCAGCCACCATCCGTCAAGGCAATGCACAGCTTGAGATGACCCGACAGAAGAAGACGGAAGATTTGATTGGAACCGTCGTGGATGAATCCGCCCGGCTGGCGGCGCTGGTCGGCGAGCCGGCAGATTCCAACGTCCATGCCGCCGCGCTTCAAGCGATTGGGGATCATTGGTGGGTTCAGCGCCAACAGGATGGCAAATGGATCGATCTGGACCCGATCACCCGTGACGCCAAGCCCGGCGATCACTCTATCGATCCGGCACAGACGGTCGATTTGCCCAACAACTGGGATGGCACATCGCCTGACGTGTCTCAATTGCATGAAGTTGAGCTGCGCGTCGTGGTCGAGCGCCTGGACGGCAAAAATGCGAGCACAACCACGGCGTTTCACCAGACCTTGCGACCCGCAACTCTGGCAGGGCAAATAGCCAATCTTCAAATCATCGCCGCCGACTGGCCGGGTGATCTGGATTTGAGCACGGGAGACGCAACGGAGAAATTGCGAACCGCGCTGCTGGCCCAGCAACATTGGATCCCCATTCTCTTTGTCGGAAACGATCAGGTCGTGCAAGGCGGCTTTGACAGTCATGGTGTCGTCGATCCGCACCCGCCGCTGGACTCGCTGGGCAAGACGGGAAAAAGCACCGCCGGCGCGGCCAGCGCCGCGCGTGACGCGTTTGGCGGGCCGGCGGTCGAAGCAGCAAGCGAAACGGGGCAGTTAACGGGCGTTTGGCTTGAGATTGAAATTCGGGTGCCCGGAGAAAAGCCCCAGGTTTACCGGCGGTCCCTATTCGACGCGTTCGGCCCGGCTCTGCGCGCCGCGGGGAATTTGGCGGAGCCGCCAGTGGGCGATTCCTTCAATCTTCGCCGCGCAGTCGCGCTCTATCGGCAAACCGCCATTCTGCCGGCCGGATATCTTCTGTCCGAGCCGTTTGTAACGCATCAGACCATGGAATACCTGGCCGAAACCGCGCCGCTGCTGGTCAATGCGGTCAAGCAGGCTCCTTCCAAGCAAAGCTTGGATTCAGTCGCTTCGGCCAAGAAGCTGCCGGGAGCACTGCTGTACCTAGGTTCTCAACGGCGCGGGATCGAGGCGTTTTCTCAGCCGATTGCGCTGGGGCGGCCCAACGTCTTTTTGTATACGACCGGCTTGGCGATGGGAGCGGACGGAAAAATTCACAGCCTGATTGCGACTGACATCGTTGCCAATGAGGTGGAAATTCGCGGCCTCAGCGGCGCCGATCAATTCAAAGCGGCGATGACTCAGGGCGTGCTGGAAACTGCCCTGGAGCCGTTGGTTCTTCAGCGGGCCACGGGAGAGCGAAACACCACCCGGTTGTTTGCGGATTCGCAAACTCAGCATATCCAATGGGTGAAGTTGGCATCGGCCGATGATCCCCAATTGTCCCAATTGAAACTCAATGCCGACACTCTGGCTCGCATACGCGAAGAGTTGGGAAAAGGATATGTGGTCGTGGCGCCGACCGCTGCGGTTTCCGTGAACAGCCAGGCGCTGGAGGGGTGGTGGCGCGTTGATCCTCGGACGGGAGCTTGCATCGGCTTCGCGGCCGACGGCACTGGCAGCGAGATCGCCGAGCGCGGCTTGTTGTTTGTCACCGTCATGGGCGCCATCGGCGAAGCCTGGGACTGCTGGGCGGCTGGCGGCGCGGGCCATATGTGTATCGCCTGCGCCGTCATGGACGCGGTCCTCGATGTCCTGGGTGAATTCACGCATTTGCCCATCACCGGCTTCCTGGCTGGACAGGGCGTTGGCCGATCCTGCTTCCATGACGCGGAGCATCATGGCGGCGGAGGTGACCACGGCGGCGAGTGATTGTGCCTCGATGAGTTCCGCTTGCGATGAGGTGCACATGCGCGGCGATTGCATACCTAGACGTTTGGGCGGCGCTGGATTCGGAGCGATCGTGCTGTTCATCGCGGGACTGGCGTCGATGCCCGCCTGGGGAGCCAACGGCCCGGCGATCCTGATGACGGCCGATGCCGAGGGACATGTGACGCCTTGCTCGAGTTGCCCGACGAACCATGGCTTGGGTGGATTAAGCCGGCGTGCCACGGCATTGAATACCGCAAGAAGCGAAGGATCGCCGCAGCTTTTGGTTGACACGGGCAACTGGCTCGTCGGGCCCGACAGTCTCGATTCCCACGGTCGCGTCATCGTGGCGGCATATGGCGCGCTCCAATACGACGTGGTTCATCTCACCACCAAGGACCTTTACTGGGGCAAGTCGGACACGCTGGCTCTTCTCAAGGATGCCAAATTTTCCGTCGTGTCGAGCAATCTGCTGGATGCCGACAGCGGAAATCCGTTGGCGCAGCCGTACGTCGTGAAATCGCTCGGAGATCAGAAGGTCGCGATCCTGGGCGTGTGCGAACCCCCGGCGGGTCTTCAATATATCTCTGCTCTCAAGCGGCAGCTGGCTGGCGTTCGTATTCGCCCCCCTGTCGAAGCACTCGATGAATGGTTGCCCAAGGCAAAGGGAGAAGCCGGGCGCATCGTCGTCATGTATTACGGCAGCGTCAAGGGGCTGAACGCGCTGGAAGAAAAACTCGCCGGGTCGGGGACGATCATTCTGGTCGGCGGGATACGGCCTGATGAACTGCCTGGGAATGATCCGCTGCCGGTTGTCGCTGCGGATCAGCATGGCCAGGCGATTACTCGCGCGACATTGAACGGGGACAAGGTCGATCTAAGCGAGATCATGGT
>CAZCKE010000394.1:0-4253 GCA_964499005.1 uncultured Tepidisphaeraceae bacterium | reverse complement strand
ACGCCTTTGCGGTGGGACCAGGAAGAGTCACCGCTGATTGTTAATTCCAGAACTCAGATCACCCGCGTCTTCCTCGAAAAACCGCTTGCCGAACGCCTCGCCCACACATTCAGCGGATCGGATATAGAGATTGCAGTCGAGAGTCCCACATCGAGCACTTCCACCGGCCGGCGAATGCGCCTTGCTCCCGTCCTCGACACCGACGGCAACGTCCTCCCCGAGTTCCTTAAGCCGCGATATCCTCGCCCCTCGGACCTTCCGGCCGATCAACTCTGGTACGACGGCTCCGAACTGCAATTCCTCCCCCAATATCAGCCCTATCCCTATGGCTTATCGACTTGCGCTTTGGGTTATGCTCAATACAAGCGAGCCCAACTCCTTCTCCTCGATTGGAATGAACACCACATTCAGGAAGGCGACTCTGTCCTCTCCAGCCGCCCGGCCATCTCGCTGGAAACCTGGGCCAAGGACGAATGGGAGCGCGGCCGCCGCGCCGAGCTTCGCATGTGGGGACATCCCGCGCCCGTTGTAATCGAACCCAATACGCTCGAAATACAAGGCGCCCCCTTCCCCTCCAATGCCCCCATCGTCGATGAAGGTTCTCGCGATTTGGCCGCTTACAGCTATCGGTTAGCTGCTCGCCTCTGGGCGGATTCCCGCAAGGAATTTCAGGACCACATCAAACGCTCCCCCGCCAGCGAGCAGACGTTCCTGTCTCACATCGACGACACCATTGGCGGCGAGCAATTAATGCTCGCGGATTCCGATTATCTTGCCGCCGCCGTCGCCACTGGCGACCAGCGCCGCGCTCTTCTCCAGTCCGCTTCTCATGAGTACATGAACGCCGCGCAAAACTACGCCCTGATCGTTCTGAAATACTTCACCGAAGATGCCATCGCGGCCAGGTCATATCCCATTGACCCCAGGACCAAACGCCCCTACACCAAAGTATCGATCAAAACGGCCGATCCTTCCATTTATCTCCCCACCTTTGCCAGGATGACCCAGGTCGTCACCGAGTTGATCAAAGATCCCGGCACCGGCAAATATGCTCCCTATCTGGACAGCTATTACGACGACCGCACCAATAACGAGGTTAAAATCAAACGGTGCATGGCTCGTATCTCGGCGATCCAGTCTGAAATCTCTCCAACCAGCGCCCCATAACCGCGTCCGGCTTCAAGAGCTCGCCTGAAAACCCTCCCTCGGCCTCCTTTCCATGCCTCTTCTAGCCTCCACCCTTCCCAGTCCATATAATGACTTACCGGCAGTTCAACTCGATTGGAACTGTTGCCGCCGCCGACGGTTGAGTTCGCGCCCGGGTGGACCGATACGCTCAATGGAGTCCGTCGCTGGGGACCGTTTCTCGTCGGGGCACATTGGTTTGCAAGGGCGGGGTTTTGATCCGTATGCGAAACTTCACTACACTGCTTACACCACCGCCGGCAATTGCAGCCCATGGCGTATGTTTTAAGTACTTTGAACGTGTCGTCTCTATTTTGATGGAGCACTCTCAATGGCTGTAGCCGACCCTGTGGAACGGCGTTCGCCCTCACGCAAGACCGAGTCCGATGGGCGTCTCGAACGCGATCGCCTGCGGATGATGATCCTCATCCGACGCTTCGAAGAGCGAACTTATCAGGAATACACCCGCCCCGGCCAGAAGATCGGCGGCTTCTGCCACCTCTATAGCGGCCAGGAAGCCATCGCTGTCGGTACCGCTGCCATCTTCGACAAAACTCGCGATTACCTCGTCAATGGCTACCGCTGCCACGGCCACAGCCTCGCCCTGGGCATGACCGCTCACGCCGCCATGGCCGAGCTCTTCGGAAAAGCCACCGGCTGCTCCAAAGGCAAGGGCGGCTCCATGCACCTCTTCCAGGCTGATGTCGGCAACAACGGGGGCCACGGAATCGTCGGCGGCCAAATCCCCCTGGGCCTCGGTATGGCCTTCGCCCAGTGGTACAAAAAAACCGGCGGCGTCACCTTCTGCTTCATGGGCGACGGCGCCGTCAACCAGGGCACCCACAACGAAGCCCTCAACCTCGCCAGCCTTTATAAAGTCCCTTGCATCTTTGTCGTGGAAAATAATGGCGTCGCCATGGGAACCCAGGTCGAACGCTCCAGCGCCGAAAAAGATCTTGCCGAGCGCGGCAGCGGTTACGCCATGCCCCACTACAACATCGACGGCAACGACCTCGACGTCGTGATCGACGAATTCTCCAAAGCCAAGCAGCGCGCCCAGGCCGGCGAAGGCCCCAGCTACATCGCCGCCAATACTTTCCGCTTCCGCGGCCATTCCATGTCCGACCCTCTCAAATACCGCACCCGCGAGCAACAAGAACGCGCCAAGCTTCGCGACCCGATTAAGCTTTACGAAGATCGCCTCAAACAAGCTCGCCTCGTCACCGACGAGCAGATTGAATCGATGGAGCAAGAGGTATCGGAAGAAGTAGGGCAAGCTGTAACGCAGGCCGACGCTGATCCCTTCCCACCTCTCGAAGAACGTTTCACCGACATCCTCGCCGAAAAATACCCTTACGAGCCGAAATAACGGGACAATTGCAATGGCGGAGCGCGACCCCGAACAGATTAATTTTGAAGATGAATTGGGACGTTATGCTCGCGCGGTGCCGTTCGTGCCGTTTGAGATCATTACGGCAAGCGGCGACAAATACGAGGTGAGGGAATCCCTTCAACTCGCTGTGGGAAACACCGCGATCGTGCTTGTCCTTCCTAAAACGGGCATTCAAGTTATTCGAAAAAACCAGATCACGGCAGTTCATGTTCTGGAGCCTATTTAGCGAGTGAGGCGTAATGCCAGCGATATCTTTCCGTGAAGCTCTCCGCGCCGCCATGACCGAGGAGATGGAGCGCGACGAAAACGTCTTCCTCATGGGTGAGGAAGTCGCCCAGTACAACGGTGCTTACAAAGTCTCCGAGGGAATGCTCGAGAAATTCGGCCCCCGCCGAATCTTCGACACCCCCATCAGCGAAGCCGGCTTCTCCGGCCTCGGCGTTGGCGCCGCCTGTTGCGGCCTGCGCCCCATCATCGAGTTCATGAGCTGGTCCTTCACCCTCGTCTGCCTCGACCAGCTCGTCAACAACGCCGCCAACGTCCGCTACATGTCCGGCGGGCAATTTAAAGTCCCCATCGTCTTCCGCGGCGGCAACGGCATCGCCCACCAGCTTGCCGCCACCCACAGCCATCGGATGGAATCCGTCTTCGCCCGCATCCCGGGTCTTGTCGTCGTCGCCCCCAGCACCCCCTACGACGCCAAAGGCCTTCTCAAAACCTCCATCCGCTGCGACGACCCCGTCATCTTCCTCGAATCCGAAAAAATGCTCGGCGAGAAAGGCGACGTCCCCGACACCGAATACCTTCTCCCAATTGGCAAAGCCAACGTCGAACGCACCGGCAAAGACGTCACCCTCATCAGCCACGGCCGCGCCATGCAGCGCGTCGTCCGCCCCGCCGCCGACGCTTTGCAGAACGACCATGGCATCGAGCCCGAGCTGATCGATCTCCGCACCCTCCGCCCTCTCGACGTGGATACCATCATCACATCCATCAAGAAAACCAATCGCTGCGTCATCGTCGATGAGGACTGGGGCTACTGCGGCATGGGCTCCGGCATCCTTCTCAAAATCCAAAAGCCCGCCTTCGATTATCTCGATGCCCCCATCGAGTACGTCCACAGCGACGAAATCCCTGTCCCCTTCTCCCACCCCCTCGAAGAAGCTATGCTCCCCAGCGTCGACCGCATCGTCGCGGCCGTAAAGGAAGTCTGTTATCGATGAGATGATGAAACGTGCAGACGTGACGGAAAAATTCTTCTTACGTTTCACGTCTTCACGTTTCATCTCCAGATGCTTTGGTCCACAGGAGTCTTTCGCATCATGCCTTCCGAAATCACCATGCCCCAGCTCTCCGACACCATGACCGAAGGCACTGTCGTCAAATGGCACAAACGCGAAGGCGATAAGGTCAAAGCTGGCGAAGAAATCGCCGACATCGAAACCGACAAGGCCACGATGCCCATGGAATCGTTTGACGCCGGCACCCTCGCCGCTGTCCTCGCTCCCGAAGGCGCCAAGGTGAAAGTCGGCGACATCATCGGCGTCATCGCCACCGGCTCGGAAAATCCCCAGCAGATTAAATCCCAGTACGCCTCGTCAAAATCCTCCGCTCCCAAGGCCCAGGCGGTCCCCGCGCGCCAGCCCGTCGCCGCCGCGCCAGCCCGAACCATCGA
>CAZCKE010000393.1:0-4278 GCA_964499005.1 uncultured Tepidisphaeraceae bacterium | reverse complement strand
GCCGTCATCAAGGCCACCGAAGTCATCGTCTCCAACGAGCCCACGAACGGGGATTGACGCTGTGAAGAGGATTGACGCCATGAAACAGCGTCCCAAGCCCTCCCCCTCGCGCGCCCTCCGCGCCAGGCTCTGGGTCGAATCCTCCGGCCAGCCCGCCATCACCGACGCCGGCGCCGACCTCCTCGAACAAATCGATCTCTGCGGCTCCCTTTCTGAGGCCGCCCGCCGATTGCGATTCAGCTATCGCCGCGCCTGGATGCTCCTCAACGCCATGAACACCCGCTGGCCCCGACCCCTCGTCAAAACCTCCACCGGCGGCTCCCACGGCGGCGGCGCCGTCGTCACCGAACTTGGCCACCACGTCCTGGGCGCCTACCGCGACCTCCAACTCCAGATCGAACACCTCCTCGACACCGCCGGCGACCCCTTCAAGCCTTTTGTCTAAATAGCCGCTCGTGATTCTGGAATATGTGTTTCATTTTTAGCCGCGTCGCGCGTCACTCACGACATTTCGAAATCGTCGTCCCTCATTTAAAGAAATTATATTGCGATCCGGTCCCATTGCAGCGTTTGGTTATGTGGCCGCCGTTTCGTTGCTGGCAGGAAGCCGGCGGTCTTTTGCGTAAATACTCACTGTGACGAGAAGAAAGATGAGGCTAAGGTATCTCGGTCGAATCATTCACGACTCCTCCGACGCATAACGCAAATCCATCGTCTGGCCAAACTATCCGGCTCTCTTGGCAATGAGTTTCTCGACTTGAGGAACCAATTCATTAGGAATCGCCATCATCGTCAGCGCGGGGTCGCGATAAGCCGCCTCGTCCTCGGCGACTGCCTCTTCCTCCGTCTGGTTATCGTAATGCTTGATGACGGCCTGGACGCGCTTGAGGTTCCAATCTTTGGGATACCGATTGCGGGTGGGTTTTGTCTTTCCTGTTTTCTTTTTCATCGGTGACCTCGATTTTTCATCCGTCGGCGCAGTGCCTTCAGCGGTTTTCCCCTCAAATCATAGGCCGTGATAATGAATATGCCTTGTCCATCCGTATCCGGCACAGCGATGACCCTAAGAAATCGTCCGCCGAGCGTTCGGCCGTTGACTACGACGGAATCCCGGTCGCCTCGGCGCTTTTCCAATGGAGCCAGGAGCACCTGCTCGACTTCCCTTTTGCTGACCCCATGCCCGAAGATATGGGGTAAGTCGCTGTCAGGGTCAATATGGTAACGAATTTCCATCTGGCGTCATCAAGAAAAGAGCACGTCATGATCGTTCACGCTCAATTCGATTGGTGCTCTGCCCACCAACGCCCGAACGCCTTCAACGCCGAGCGTCCGTTCCGACCCGTCCGCAAGCTTGACCCGGATGACCATTTCACCCTCCCCGCCGCATAACACGACTCCATTTACAGGCCGGATCGCACCCCATCCGCTTACAAACTCAGAAACGATACCTGCAGGTTCGATCCACTGTAGCGTTTGGTTATCCCGCTACAGGATTGCCACTACCATCCCGAACCCGATAGACCCGAAAAGACGAGCCGATCCCGATGAATTACGACGAGCAACCCGTGTTCCTGATCCCAGGCACAGTTAAAGCTGTACTCGATGTGGGCGAGTCTGTTCTTCTCACGATTCGTGATTCGAACGGTTGTCAACCGAATGCGTGAACGGAGCTTATCCGGCGTTGGAGTTTTCGGAAGGATCTCCTCCAGCCGTTCCGGAGTGTTCCACTTGGCGAGGCTCGAACGCATGCGATTGGCCGTCTTCGCGATTCCTCTGAAGCACGCGTCTAGAACCTTTGATTGGTTGTCGACGCAGTATATGTAGGCTGCTGCTTGAGCTTCTGATGGACCATCGTTGTCCGCGTCGATCAGCAGTTCTATCGTCCTCGACGTCGACTTCCGTCCGGAAACGTCGATTCTTACATCGTCAAACTTGAGCAGCTTGATAGTGCCTCGCCACCACTCAAACTGGTCGTCGTAGCACATCGAAGATGGAAAGGGCTTGGGCATCGTTGCCGGTGCCTCTGTTGCATAACCGATGACATTCCATAGCCGGACCCGCGCCGGTCCCTTGCAATATCTGTCTATTCTGCGCCAGGCGACCGCAACGACTCGGGCTCCGGAAGCGACTTCGGTGTTTCGCCCATCAACCCATACACTTCAAGCCCGCTCAAAATTCCATCTTTCTCAAAGACAAAGATACCACTCAGCGTGTCACCGTCACCAAAAATAAAATCCGCGATCGGATGAACGCCCGGCGGAGCAACAGACTGACCCCGAATGTGAAAATCGATGCTCGCACACCCACATCCGCACTTCCACGGCGTCACCTCCGCAAGCTCAAGCTGCGGCAAAAACGCCGCCGCCTCGAGACTTCCATGCTCCAGCATCCACCGCACCAGACGCCGTTCATGTTCAGTAAGTTCGCGATTGCCTTCACTCATCCGAGTCTCCTCGATAAAACAGTGGCATCTCTTCATCAATACGCTCCATCCTTTGGAACCATTCCTTCATCGTCGGGGCACTTCCCGTGAGCTAATTCGTTATCATCGCGACAAACGGAGGCGAAACTCCAAACGTGGATGACGTCCCCGGCAAATGCTCGTGTGTTCAAATACTTCTCAAACGATTCGAAATTATCGAACACTATCCGGTCCGGCGCGGATGAACCTCGATAAAACCAATGCTCCACGATGATGGGACCTTCATTTTCCAGGCAGCCTCGAATCGAATTTAAATTATCCGCCGACGTGATTTTGCGACCGTCAGCGCTCCACCCATCCGCATCGCTGCGAAACCGTGCCCGCATCTTGCCTCCGTTAACTAAAGATCGCTTATTTCACATCCATTGTACTACCCATACTCCGGTCCAACTTCCTTTTTCTCTTCCCCCACACAGCCGAAGACAAACCCCGCAAAACCCGCTATACTTCTTCCCCCAAAATGGATTTCTTCAACTACAACAACGGCCAACTTTTCTGCGAGGGAGTCCCCGCCGAGGAGATCGCGCGCAAGGTCGGAACGCCCGCATACGTCTATTCCAAGGCCACCCTCCTCCACCACTACCGGCAAATCGCCTCCGCATTCGCCGCCATCAAGCCCACGATCTGCTTCTCCATCAAAAGCTGCGGCAACATCAACATCCTCCGCATCCTCGTCGAGCAGGGCTGCGGCCTCGATGTCACCTCCGGCGGCGAAATGTTCCGCGCCCTCAAGGCCGGCGCTGACCCCCAAAAAATCATCTATGCCGGTGTCGGAAAAACCGACCAGGAGATCGCCGACGCCATCAACGTCGGCATCGCCGCCTTCAACCTCGAATCCGAAGCCGAGATCGAAAACATCGACCGCATCGCCGCCTCCATCGGCAAAACCGCTGTCGGCGCCATCCGCATCAACCCCGATGTCGATGCCAAAACTCACGCCAAAACCACCACCGGCCTCAAAGGCAATAAATTCGGCGTCGACATCGACCGCGCCGTGCAGGTCTTTGACCAATACCGCAACCTCAAAAACCTTCGCGTCGCGGGAGTTCATATTCACATCGGCTCTCCCGTCTACGGCGTGCAGCCCTACATCGACTCCGTCACCAAAATGGTCGATCTCATCGACCGCCTCACCAGGCAGGGCCACCCCATCGAGTGGTTCGACGTCGGCGGCGGCTTCGCCGTCAATTACGAAGGCCCCGACCAGGCCCTCCCCGTCACCGAGCACGCCGCCGCGCTCGTTCCCCTGCTTCAGAACAAGCCCTACCGGATCGCCTTCGAGCCCGGCCGCTACATCGTCGCCAACGCCGGCATCCTGCTCACCCACGTCCTCTACCGCAAAACCAGCGGCCACAAAAAATATGTCATCGTCGATGCGGGCATGAACGACCTGATCCGGCCCACGCTCTACGAGAGCTACCACCACATTTGGCCGGCCCATCCCGACGCCGCCAACATCCCCCCGCAGCGCTCGCGATCCTTCGAGCCCAAGGACGGCGAAATCGTCGACGTGGTCGGCCCCATTTGCGAGAGCGGCGATTATCTGGCCAAAGCCCGCCCGCTCCCCCAGACTCGCCGCGGTGACCTTCTGGCCGTCTTCACCGCCGGCGCCTACGGTTTTGCCATGAGCAGCAACTACAACAACCGCCCCCGCGCCCCCGAGGTCCTCGTCGAGGGCGATTCGTTCCGCATCATCCGCCGCCGCGAGACTTACGACGACCTCATTGCTCCGGAGTTGCTTTAAATAGCTGCCGGTATCGATCCAGCGCCGCCTTGGCCGAATACGTCTCTTCCAC
>CAZCKE010000392.1:0-4284 GCA_964499005.1 uncultured Tepidisphaeraceae bacterium | reverse complement strand
TTTGCCCCGCATTGCAATCAGCCGGCTAATCGGAATGGAAGTCAGCCGCTGCTGGGCGGATGCCGATAAAATCCGGGCGGCGATCCGGACCAATTACGGCGCCGCATGCACCCCGGCTTGAGCGATCGATCCACCGGGCAGGGATGAGAATCCCGGCGGCTCCAGCCGCGGCGCCAGCACCGACTTGGAGCGGATCGAGCGGATTTTCTCCGCCAGCGCCATCTGCTGTGCGAACAATTCCCGATTTACCGATGCGATGGCCCGATCGTCGGCCCGGAAGATGTCCCCGGTCAATGTTCGCGCGATGGCCGATTCGACGTATTGTGTTTCCGCGGTTTCCTGCCAGAGCGCTTTGACGACGACGTTCACACCGGCATCGCTGAAGCTAAGCAATCCCCAGCCTGTTGGAAGATCGCTCTTATGCAACAATCCCGCCGGCGCCAGGACGTAATGCAGGTTGGCCATCGGCTGAACGAGGCATGAATCAAATTTCCCCAGCCCAATATTCCACCGTTTCCGTCGGCCTCTTGTTTTTCGGCTTTTGCGTTTCTCACTGAGGCAAAATTCCAATTGCCCGTTATTGCTGCAATCGCGCAGGAAATCGCCGCGAGACGCCTTGCATTCAATGAAGCAGACCTGCTGAAGCTCGCGCGGGATGAACAGGTAGTTATGATAGGGACGAAAGACGCCGGTTCCGACCGCGTCGATGATCCCCAGGGGCTTGAGCCGCACCTCCGCCGCGATGCAGCGGTATCCCATCCGCAGCAGCCAGCGGCATCCTTCCTTTTTCAATGTTTTATGAAGCTCAGTTTCACCGGGCATGGCACTCCTTTGCCAAGGTCTCCCAAGTTGGTTTTATACCGGGCAAACTCAGGTCCTGCCACGGCTCTGGCACCATTGCCGCCAAATTTTCCGAAATGCCGCCTCGAATTTCCGAGCAAATCGCTCGGCGTTCATCAAAGGGGATTCCCGCATCCGCTCGCGAAGCGTCGAGCGAAGCTCGCGCAATCTCGCAATCTCGCTCGTCAGGCTTGTTGCCACCGCGACATACTCTTCCACACTCTCCGCGACCAAATCCCCCAATCCCAGCACCGATAATTGGCTGAGCCCGGCTCGACCCACCGCAAGCTGCCCACACAAACTAACGAGCGGCGCCCCCATCCAAAGTGCGTCCAGCGTGGTCGTATGCCCGTTATACGGAAACGTATCCAGCGCAATATCGATTCTGTGATAAAGCCGCAGATATTCTTCACGCGGCACAAAACCGCAAAATTCCACCCGCTGCGGCTCGACGCCCAGCGCCTCAATCGCTCGCTGCCGGTGAGAGCCCGGCCCCGCGAGCAGTAGAAGCCGCGAATTCGGAACCTCGCGCATCAACCGGCCCCAGCAATCCAGCACATTCCGGTTGATCTTCGAAAAGTTATTCAGGCATCCGAACGTCACAAATCTGTTAGCATCCATCGGCAACGAATTCGGTTCCGGCTCCGATGCCAGCGGATCAAAACACCAATAACTTTCCGCCAATCGAATCAGCTTTTCCGAATAATGCCCGTCAAATTCTTCCGGCGGGCTGAGATGGAAATCCGTTAAATGATAATCAATCGCCTCGATTCCCGTCGTGCCGGGATACCCCAGCCAGGAAACCTGAATCGGCGCCGGCTTTCGAGAGATCAGCGGCAGCCGATTTCCCGCCGTGTGCATCGAAAGGTCCACAAGAATGTCGATCTGATCCTCCCCAATCCACCGTGCCGCTTCCTCATCGCTGACGCCGAAGATGCTTCGCCACGAATCGGCATATGCCTGAAATCGCTCTGTGACCGCGTCGCAATGGGGATGGCTTGAATAACAGTAAACGCGAAATTGCCCCGCATCCCGCCGCCGCAGCAGTGGCAACAGAACCCACGCCGTCGCGTGTTGCCGAAAATCCGCCGAAATATATCCGACCCGCAATGGCCGCTCGGGCGATGGATCATTCCCATGTGCCGGGATCAGCTTTTTCAACGGCGCCGCATGTCGATCATTCCATCGCCGCGCCTCGGCAAGGATGGCTCGTCCATCCGCGTTCGGATCCAAATGCATCGCAAAAATCAGCGTGCTCCCGATCACCGGATTATTCGGATCGCTCGCAACAGCATGCCGGTAAAACTCGATCGCCTCATCCATGCGCCCCTGATCCTTGAGTGCATTGGCCAGATTCAAAGCGGCGGGGGGGTGGTTCGGCTGAATCGCCAAGGCGCGGTGGAATGAGTCAATTGCTCCGTCTAATTTGCCGCTGTCCCGCAGCGCATTGCCCAGGTTGTAATGCGCCTGGACGTAATCCAGCTTCGCCGCAATTGCCCGGCCGAACGACTCAACCGCTTCCGCCCATTGCGACCGCTCGGAAAGAATGATCCCGATATTGTTATGTGCATCCGCAAACTGCGGCCGCAACACAATCACTTTCTGATAACACGCCAATGCCTCATCCTTTTTCCCCGCGGCAGAGAGCGCGCTGGCCAGCGTATTGATCGCCTCCGCATCATCCGGCTTCAATTCAATGGCCTGCCGGCACATCTGGATCGCCCGCTCATATCGCCCTTTCTCAAAATACGCCGCTGCGAGGCTGTGATGGCCTGCCGCCCATTGCGGCCGCAGTACAATCACCTTTTCAAATTCCGCAATTGCCTCATCGATCTCCCCTTTTTGCCTCAGCCCATTCCCCAAATTGAAATGCGCTTCGGCGAAATCCGCCTTGAGGCTCACTGCCCGCCGCCACGCCGCCATCGCCTCGTCGAGTTTCCCTTTTTCCTTCAGCGCATTACCCAGGTTGTAATGCACGTCGGGATATGCCTCTTTCAACGTAATCGCCCTGCGATATGCCCCGATCGCTTCGTCGATTTGCCCGGATGCGGCCAGGACGATGCCCCGATTGCCATGAAAATCCGCGATATCCCCCCGTCGCGTGATCGCCCGGTCGATCAGCGCCAGCGCCTCCGCATTTCTACCCAGTTGGAAAGCCAGTACCCCGCACAGATGCAGCGCCGTCGCATCACCCGGCGTCGCTGCCAGGACCGCGCTGTAAAGCTCCGCCGCCTTATCAAGCTTTCCCGCCTGATGGTGCCGGATCGCTTCCTGGAGAGTTTGCTGTGTGGTGGTTGCCGCCATGAGGGATCCGTCCCGTCATCGCACTCAAAATTTCATCGCGATCAGAACCGCGTTCCCTTCCTGGCCAGCCCGATGACGTGCATCGTCTCGCGCGCCTGCTCCAGTGTGATCGGGAATTTCGCGCGATGCCGCATCGTTTTATACAACGATTCCCAAAACCCCTCCGGCATCTTCGGCGCCGCCGCGAATTCCTCCTCCATCCACGGAATCTCCTCGCCCCCGCTGAAATGCGACCCTGCCCGTCCGACCGGCGTATCGCTGCTCGCCTTGAGCTTGGGCAATTTGCTCGGATCAAAATATCTCAGCCGGCACTGATCCTTCCCATCGATCTGAAGCGATCCGCAACTCCCCATCAACAGCCAGGGCGGTTGAGTGATCGCCGCGGCCCCGCTGATCTCGATATCCACCACTATCCCATTGACTCCGCGCATCACCAGCTTGACATGATCCTCCGCGTCTCCGGCCGCGGCGATGTGCTTCAAATCCGCCCAGACAGTCGCCGCCTTGCCCGCCATGAATTGCAATCCCCAATCGACCAGATGCGGCCCCCAATTTAGAAGCTGCCCGCCCCCAAATTTCTTAAGCGTCTGCCAATCCGCCCGTCGTTGATACCCGCCCACGCGAAGCTGCACCGAAAAGAGCTTGCCGATCCTGCCACTCTCGACGATCTGCATCGCCTGAAGAAACGGCACGTCAAATCGCCGATTCTGCCGCACGAATAAACGGCGCTTGAGCTTTTTCGCCAGCGCGATGAGTTTATTTGCTCCGGCCAGATCGAGGGCGAGGGGCTTTTCGACCAGCACATCTTTGCCGGCGCGCAAAGCCTGCTGCGTCATTTCAAAATGCTGATGCGACCGAGTCGCGATGATCACCAACTCGACCTCGCCGGAATTTAAAATTTGCTCAAACGATGTGAACGGCTTTCCCTCGACAAGCTGCGCCAATTGCCGCGTCCGCTCCTCCAGAATATCAAACCCGCCAACGATATGGATATGCGGCGAAGCGGCCATTCCGCGCGTGACCATCCCCATGCCGGCCCGGCCGATGCCGCACAATCCCACGCGCACCGCGTCAGTCAATTTTGGAAGCGGATGGCCATTGCCGCCCGCAGGACTCGCCGGTACCCCGCTACTGGCGGAT
>CAZCKE010000391.1:0-4288 GCA_964499005.1 uncultured Tepidisphaeraceae bacterium | reverse complement strand
AAAAGGCAACGCGCTCAGACCATCCATCGCAATCAATCAAAATTGCGTGCGCCAACGTCCGCGAATCGGCCTGTTGTGCCATGCTTCAACGCTATTGAACCCAAGACCCTGACGCTTCTTTCCCCTTGCCCGAATCTATCCCGGGAGCTTTTCGGAATCTCGGAAATGCAAAAAGGCAACCCTCAAGAAGAAACCATCGGTAATGCAGGGTAGAAAAGCTCATGGCGTGACCCCCCCCAATGTTGCGATTCCGCTATTGAAGATGATTGACCGCTGGGCAAGTACCACGCCCTGGCGACCCGTTCACATCAGCGATGAGAAGATATTGACCTGGGGAGAACTGGGCCGCCGCTCCGATATCTTGGCTGCCCGGTTGCGGCAGCTTGGCAGCGACCGACGGCCCGTGGTCATCATTGGCGGTAAAGAGACCGAGCTGTTGATCGCCTTCATCGCCGCCACCAAAGCGGGCCGGCCTTATGTTCCTTTGGACATCTCGCTTCCGTCCCCGCGCGTTGAGAACATTCTCAGCGTATGCGACCCGGCAATCGTGCTCACCTCGGAGCAGATTCGGAACTTGTCAGACTCGACCGAACCCCATGATCGGACTGACGAGATCGATCCCGTCGGGCCCGACGACCCCTATTACATCCTCTTCACTTCCGGAACCACTGGCTCCCCCAAAGGAGTTGTCATCACGCGCCACTGCCTGGAGGCTTTTCTTCAATGGCAACTCGACGAGCAACCCTTGCGGCAAAGCCATGAAGTCTTTCTCAACCAGGTTCCTTTCTCCTTTGACGTGTCCGTAATGGACACCTACTGCGCCCTGGCCACCGGCGGGACACTCTTCAGCATCGCGCGCGACCATCTGTGCGACCCGCGGCGTCTCTATCAGGCGCTGCGCGGCTCCGGCGTGACGTTTTGGGTCTCCACCCCTTCATTCGTGCGGCTTTGCCTGGCCGAAAAAACGTTCACCCGCGAAATGTTGCCGGGCTTGCACACCTTCTGGTTTTGCGGCGAAACGCTGCCCCCGGAAGTCGTTCAAACCCTTCTCGATCGTTTTCCCGATGCGCGAATCTGGAACACCTAGGGGCCAACGGAAACCACCGCCGCCGTCACATGGATTCGGACCGACCGCAACATGCTCGGGCGTTATCCCGCCCTGCCCATCGGGGGCGCGATGCCCGGCACGGACGTTTTCTGCATGCGCTCGGACGGCTCGGACTGTACGGACGGCGAGCGCGGCGAGATCGTCATCGCCGGCCCCAACGTTAGCCCCGGGTATCTGGGTAGACCTGATCTCACCGCCAAAGCTTTTTTCTTACGCGAAAGCAGACGCGCGTTCCGCACGGGCGACTGGGGAATATGCCGGGATGGGCTGCTCTTTTGCGAGGGACGGATGGACAGACAGGTCAAACTCCACGGCTACCGCATCGAGTTGGAAGATGTCGAGGCCAACCTGCGCGCTCTGCATGGAATCCGGGACGCGGTGGTCCTCCCGTCCATACAAAACGGCAAAGTCGATTCATTGGCCGCTTTTGTCGTCCTCTCGCTTCCACAGCAAAACTGCGATGCCACCGGCGAATATGAAACTGCAGCTGCCATCAAAGAGCAATTGGCGCAGCGTGTTCCTGCCTACATGATTCCGCTGAAAATCACCTGTCTTCCCTGCCTGCCAACAACCATCAATGGCAAGACCGACCGGCAAAAGCTGGCAAGCCTTCTCAGTTGAGTCTTGCATTGGATGTTGTTGCGGATTTATTGGTCTTTTGACGCAAGTGATTTGTGATCTTGGATTTGAGATATGCAATTGAAATGCATGTTTCTTGTTGCGCGCAGGCTAAAATGCTATTCCCAATCATCCCACACATCGCCAGTCGCCGATTTTTTCTTGCCATCTCCACTCCGCCTGGCTAATATGCAACCTGGAGGTTGCGTATGAATTCATCTCGTACTGATCGCATAGAGAAATGCATCGAACTCAAGGCCCCCCTCGCCAGAGTCTGGAAAGCCCTGACGGATCACAAAGAGTTCGGCTCCTGGTTCCGGGTGGTTTTCGAAGCCCCTTTCGTTGCCGGCAAAATCAGCCGAGGCAGGCTTACCTATCCGGGCTACGAGAATCTGATCATGGAGATCGTCATCCAGAAGATGGAGCCTCAGCATCTTTTCTCATTCCATTGGCACCCCTACGCCGTCGACCCCAAGGTCGATTATTCCCACGAGCCGCCCACTCTCGTCGAATTCAAGCTTCAGGAAATCGCTGGCGGAACACGGCTGACCGTCACCGAATCCGGCTTTGATTCCATCCCGGTTGCCAGGCGCGACCTTGCCTTCCGCATGAACACCAATGGCTGGACCCAGCAAGTGAAAAACATCGAAACCTATGTCAACGATCACCCGTGAAACCGCCGCTCGCGAAGCGCGTAAAAACGCCCCGATTTTCTCCGCCTTGGGTGATGAAACCCGCTTGGCCTTGCTGATCAAACTCAGCGGCGGCTCGCGATTCTCCATCTCTCATCTCACGGAAGGATCTACGCTGACGCGACAAGCGATCACCAAACACCTCCGCGTCCTCCAGCATGCCGGCCTCGTTCGCGGCATTCGCCAGGGGCGCGAAAACCTTTTTGAGCTCGAGCCCCAGCCCCTCGATGAAGCTCGCCGCGCTCTCGATCGGATTTCCCGCCAATGGGACGGCGCCCTCGCTCGCCTCAAAGCATTCGTTGAGAAGTGAAATTCCAGGAAAGGAACCGCCCGTGCCCGACATCATGCATCTCATTAAGATCCGCGCGACACCTGAGCGAGTTTATCAGGCACTCACAACTGCCGAAGGCATTCGCAATTGGTGGACGCGCGATGCCGACCTCGACTCCCGCGTCGGCGGAGCTGGGCAATTCCGTTTCTATCAAGGCAAAGGCGTCACCCATGTGATCGTCGAAGACCTCAAACCGCCCACCCGTGTAAGCTGGAAGACCCTCTCCGCCAACGCCCCCGGCGACTGGCCCGGCACCACCATCAACTTTGACCTCCGTCCGGACGGCAACGGCACCATCCTCCATTTCGCCCACCGCGGATTTGCCCAGGCTGATGAGGGTTACGCTTTGGTGACGACTGGCTGGGCCTATTATCTCGTCAGCCTCCAACAATATCTGGAAACTGGAAAAGGCGCGCCCCACCCCGATATTGATTTCGCCCGAATGATCGGATGAAATCCTACCGCACCACTCCCACCGGCGGCCGGCCCGACGGCACGTATTGCGTGAAAAACGCAATCGAATATCCATCCGGCGTCGTCACATTGAAGTTCGGCAACCCATGTTCATCGATAATCGGAGTCACCGGCACACCTTGGTCCGAGATCTTCTTCCGATGCGAGATCAATCCCTCCGGCCCGCCATCCACCCAGAAGAATACATTGATGCTCGGAGACGGCCGAATCTCCCCATCGGCCGCCCGTCGAATCCAAATTTTCCCCATTTTCCCCGCCGTCAAGCTGGCGCGCGGCACACGCCCATCGGCGTCCAGTTGATCGATAAATCGCCGGGGAAATCCCAGCTTCTCAAAGAATTGCAGGTTCGCCTCCACGTCCTTCACCAAAAATTCCGCACTGATCAGCTGATGTCCGCCTTCTGTCAGTCCTTGTTGTTCTGCCATTGCAATCTTCTCCTTTACGATGGAGTTAATTCGTTTGCTGTTCATCGTCCGCGTGCTCCGACAGCTTCCGCCACTTGCCGAGTTGTTCAAACTCATTAAAAATTCATCGGGAATCGCGTTGCTGCCATTCCGCAGCATCAGATTTTTAATCTCCAGCAGCGTTCTACTGATGCGTTTTCTCGCCGCCTCGGCGCTGACTTTCAGCGCCCCAGCGATCTCGGCGAAACTCTGCCGCCGATAGAATCGCCTAACGATCATCTCGCGCTGCATCGCGGGAAGCTGCGCAATGCTATCCTCCATCAAGAGCAGCAGCGGCCCATCTGATGCGGCATTCCCTTCGTCATTTCGCGCCTTTGCCGAATCGGCCAATCCTCCGAGTTCCGCCTCCCGCGCTTGCGATCGCCGCAGACGCGCGCAGGTGAAATGCATGACATGGAATAGCCATGCCGAGAGCGAGCCGCGCTTCGAAATCACCAGCTCTGACGCCTTGCTCGCCAGCACCACAAAGACCGCTTGCATGGCGTCGTCCGCGACGTGACTGTCCCCCAGCCGCCGTCGCGCGGCGGCAAAAATCCATGAACGATGCTGACCTTTCCCCCCTCAACCCGATCCGGCTGGAATGTTAGTATTTCGGCCCGAT
>CAZCKE010000390.1:0-4294 GCA_964499005.1 uncultured Tepidisphaeraceae bacterium | reverse complement strand
GGGGCGGCACCAGGGCGGCAAGCCCTCGTCCCGCACCCACGGCGCACGGGTTCTTGCCAATATTGCTTCCGAAGACGGACGTGCCGTCGGAGCCGCCGAAATTGAAGCCAAGTTCCTTCTCCGCGGATTTGGTCACCTCCGCGAAGCGAACCTTCACCATCACCTGCTGGCCGCCGCCGACTTCCAGAAGATTCAAAACGCTCTTGCCATACGGAGCGGCAAGCTGCGCGGCCTCGGCGGCGGTTTGTAGATCATGCACCTGGCCATGAAGCGTGATCGTCCCGGCGGAGTCCTCGGCTTGGATCGGTGTGCTGGGGAACAGCTCGGTCAACTGCTTGCGCAGATTCACGATGTCCGTCTGCACCACCACGTCCATCACCTGCGAATGATCCGATTCATCCCAAATGATCAACTGCGTGATGCCAGGCTTCTTCCCCGTCACCAGCAGGTTCGTCGGGTCCAGTGGAGTCACATCCGCCACATCGGGAGTGAGGATGTTCGCTTTCTTGATCCGGTGATCCAGAGCGACTTTCTTCGCCTTGCCAAGCTCCAAAACGACGGTTCCCGAGATATCGGGATTGGAATTGGAGGTCGTCTGATCGTCGGCCGCGAGCCGCGCTTCGGCCGACGGCTGCGTCGTCGCCGATGCGACGACCGAGCCGGCCCACGCGCGGACGGAACATAGCCCGGCCGTGGCGGCCAGCGCGATGCTCATCTTCATCCCCAGCTCAACCGTCCGGACCTTTTTCACGCTATTGTTGTTTACTGCTTGCATGATCTAATCCCATTGTTAAATGGACATTTCGGTTGTACTCGAGCCGCCAGCCGCTCCCCTGCCGTTTAGTGATTGCTGTTATCGTTGGTGTCGCTGAGTTCCGCCTTATGCGTGGCGAAGCGAACGTCCGACTCGGCGCCGCCGCGAACAACGCGAACGGTCCACTGTTCATCGGTGACGGTGCTCACTCGCGTCGTCGCCGCCGCCAGTTCCTTCAAGGCGGGGGCCGCTCCCGGATTCGAGGCCATCGCCTCGGCGATCATGTGCCGAACTTCTTCGGGTGTCAGACCGCTGTTGGTGGCCTGCGCCGGCTCGGAGTCGCCGCCGCGCAGATCGGCCAGGCTCACTCCGCGCGTGTTCGCCGAAGAAATATCGTTGGCGCCGCGAAGCGTCAGACGAGGACGGCCCGTCATGCTCGCCAGTTCCAGGACTTCCGCCTGTTGCGGGGTCACTAGGACGGTCACGCTACGGCCGACTTCGGCGCTGCCGTCCGCATGGCGGGAACCGATCACCGTGATCTTGACGTTCTGCGCGATCGTGCGAGAAATCGTGTCGCCCGTCTTGTCGTTGCGCATCGTCTGAAGCATATCGACATGCGCGCCGGGCGTTAGATATCCGGCCACGCCGCTGAATTCATTGATTTCCAAGGTGAGCGCCCGCATCCCGGCGGGAACGGTCGCCTGCAGGCCCGCCGAAGTTCCACGCGGCGCCAACAAAGTCGACAGAACCGCCTGGCCCTGGATCAGGGGAACCACCGTCACGCGGCCCACCAGGTCGGACGGATTCTTGAAAACAGAGTCCGGAAGCGCGCTGGAGCTGACGTCGCCCATGTCCAAATCGGATTCGCTCAGCATCTCTCCGGCATCAATATTCCGCTTGCAGACAACTACTTGCGGATGGGGAGCATTGCTGGCCGACGCAACCGGCTGCTGCTTCTGGTTGATGTATCGAGTCGCGACGAAAACCGCCACGAGCCCAAATCCCAAGGCCACCACGAGGGGGAGTAACTTTTTCGCATTCATATTCGGTCTCCATGAAAAGGCGATGCGCCTTTGCAACTTTGTTCGGATAAATCGGCAATTCGGTTTAGGAACGTCGGGCAGTTGCGCGAACTTCGGTAATATGTTGGTTATAAGACAAAAAAGAGCGCCGCATGTGGCGGCGCTAAGCATCTTCACAATGTCGCGCCAGGTTATCGGATGCTCATCGGATCACCCTTCTTTACGCATGGCCGACGAGGCCACGATCGTTTTGAGGCTTCCGGAAGTCCCGCCGATCATCGCGGCCGGACGGAACGATGCCGGAATGCTGCTCCAGGTCAGCGTCACCGTGATCCCCAGCGTGTCGCCAGCGGGAACCGATGTCACATTGCTCAGGGGATTGGTCATGCCCGAATCGGTCGTCAGGTCGTACACCTTCACGGTGTACCCCCCCATCGTCGCCGACATCGTCGAGGGCACTGACGGCGAACTGCCCCAGAAAAGACCTCCGGCATTCAATTGATTCCACACCTGCTGATTGATGCTGGAATTCGTGGCGCCCGAAACGATGCCGGCTCGGCATCCCTCGCGGGCAGCGCTCTCCATCATGTTCTTCACGAAGAAGAAATACCCGAATTCCACCATGCCCCAGGCGATCAGGTTCAGGATCGTCATCGTCAGGGCCAACTCGAGCACCGCCGCGCCACTGCGCCGACGGGTTCCAAATTTTGACCGATGTATTCGTAACATAGCTTTACCTCCAAACAACTGTTCCTGCCCAAACGACCAGCAGCGTCGCGATCAGCACCGGTACCGCGTAGGGCAGCGGACGATTCACACTGCGGAGCGATTTGCCCGTCTCCACCGTGTGCTCCAGTCCGACTTCCGATGCGCTAACCATGTTCGCCGCAATCAGCGCGCTGTTTCGAAACAACACCTTGACGCGGCCCTGGGCAAACGCCTGGATGAGCACGATGACCAAACCGACCACTGCCTCAACCAGAAAAATAATCACGATCGGCTTGGGGCCCAGCCAGGCCCCCACGGCCGCCAGCAGTTTCACGTCGCCTCCACCCAGCGCTGAAATGGCATAAAGCACCAGCGGCAGAGCGGCTCCGACCAGCATGCCCAGCAGCGCATGTCCCAGGCTCGAGGCCGCGGCCCCCCACGACGTCGAGCCAAGAACAATCGCTCTCCCCAGACCCGCCGCCAATAAGCCAAACGTCAGCCAGTTGGGGATGCGGCGGTAGCGCGCATCAATCACGGCGGCAATCGCCAACATCACCAAAAGCGGGGCCAGTTCGATGTACACATCCTTGTCATCGGCCGAAATCCGGTGGCACTTACCCAACTTCACATCGCCGCGTTCAGGCTCGTCCACCGGGCCAAAACCTTGCTGCCCACCCGCGTAATCACCGCGATGGCGGCCACCACGATCAATCCAGCAATGAGTGCATATTCCAGCACTTCACCCCCGGATTCATCCCTGATCACCTTCTCGAATAGACCAAGAAGCTTCTTCACGATCCCTTCTTTCCCCCCCATCCAAAAACAAAGGCGGTGGAAGTACCGGTAACCGGTCAGAGCTTCCACCGCCTGAGAACCGTATGGCACGTTCGCGACCCTGCCTGCAGACTCACTCGATGCACACCTCTCGAGTGCTCGACTGGCATTCGCCGCGTAACTCGGGCTTCCTTGCCGAAGGCCGCACTGACGCCAAATTACATCTGGCATTGCCAGAATTACATCGCGGCGTTCAGCGACGTCCAACGGGCCAAGACCTTGCCGCCGACGGCGCCGATAACGGCAATCGCCGCGACAATGATCAAACCTGCGATCAGGGCGTACTCAAGCACTTCGCCGCCCTGCTCGTCCCGGACCAACGTATTCACGAAATTCGCAATCGCCTTCATGTGTCTTCTCCCAAACAGGCGACCTGTGTTTTCGCGTCGGCATGCAGCCACTAGGCCGGTTGCCGCGTCCCGACTTATGGTCTGGACATGACGCGCGCAAGCGCTTGTGCGCAGGACTGCGCTGCCCTATTGCATCGCCGCCCTCACAGGTTTGCCGCGAGTTCGATATAAAATTCAAAACCCGTCAAAGCAAACCGAATTGCACTCCTCTCATCGGCCTCCAAGTATGGAGTCTTAATTTGATCGCGCATCTTTTGCCGGTTAGTGCGCTCGTCTGATATGAATCGGTCGCCCCAAACAGACCATCGCCCCCGCAAATCACCAAAATCCCACACTTCCCTCACAATCCCTCTACCTTGTCGTCACTATCGGACCCGCGTTATTTCGTATCGCTCCACGGCCGGCCTGTCACCTCTATATAGTATCTCCCCCGGCTCTGCCGAACCCGCACCGCCACTCCATACACCTTCGATAAATTCTCCGCCGTCAATACCTCCCCCATCGCCCCCTGCGCCGCCACTTTCCCGCCGGACAACAAAACAACATGCGACGTCTCCTCCGCCAGTTCCTCCACGTGATGCGTGATCATCACCACCGTCGGCGGCAACTCGCCTTCTCCAAACATC
>CAZCKE010000389.1:0-4306 GCA_964499005.1 uncultured Tepidisphaeraceae bacterium | reverse complement strand
AACACGGGGTAGTGTTCAACTCATCGCTGGCACGCAAAAAACCAGCCGTACAAAAACTACTCAATCTTAAATTGCAACAAATTTGCGGTTATTGAGTAAAGGGAGAATTGAAGGAGAAATGCAATTCGTGATGTTGGTCTGTCGTTGATCGGAGAATCAATATCGCAGCCGTGGGTGCGGCGAGAGGCCAGGAATGGCCGGTGAGATCAGCAGAGTGCGAATTGGAAAGTAAGTTCGCTGTCCTTTCTCAAGTGGTGGGGGCATTTCGGTACAGGCGTCCGATCGTATCGGAAACCGGTACGTAATTGCCCCGGCTCGATCCGGCAAAGCCGCCGATTCGAGGCGCGATAGCAACTCAGATCGCGTGATGCATCATCTTCTGCGCCAAGCGTTCGCGCGGAGCGTGCATGGATCATTTGGACACGTTGTGGATTTTTAGAGCGCTAACCCCGATCGCCATCGGGTGACTAAAGTGAATAAGAAAAAAAGACCCACTGGCAGGCAATGGAATGGGCCGGCCAGCGAATAAGAGACGAAGACATTGTTCGCCGATTTGGGATGAGACATGAATGAGTTGCAATTAAGGAACTCGAGTTCTTCCAGCCTGCTGCCTGAGCCGGTCGTGGGAACAGCCGTGGCCCCGGCAGTCGTGGCGCCAGATCCGGTCCAGGCGATCCATCGTTCATTGCGCGGACGATACCTGCTGGCCTTCGCGCTGGCGCTGATTGGCGCGGCGGCGGGGGGGTTCTTCGGATTCAAATCCCAAAACCTGCAATATCGCAGTGAAGGATTGGTGCGCTACGCGTACCTGCTTCCTTCGGTGACACGTGCTAATCAAGATGCCAATCTGCCGATGACCATGTTCGACGCCTTTCTGCGGGCACAAACGCTGCAGATGACGGGCCGAAAGATGGTCGAGCAGGCCCTGCTCGAGCCGGCCTGGCGGAGTGTGGCGCGTCCGGTGATCAATTCTGAAGATGAAGTTCGCTATTTCGCGGGGAATCTGACCGTCGAGCATCCGCCTCAGACGGACATTCTCCAGGTCTCTTTCACAGACCGCGATCCGGTGGTCGCGGCGGCGGCCGTCCATGCGGTCATCGACGTGTACGCCAAGTCCTACAGCACGGAAGAAGGGGAATTTCAAAAGAAACTCATGACGGCATTGGAGGACCAGAGCAAGGAACTGGCCACAGAGATTCAGACACTGGAAGATCAGGCGGCGACACAGTCAGGGCCGGTCGATATCGATGCCCAATACAATTCCGCCTTGCAACGTGAAAGCGACCTTGCCGCGAAGGTCAACGCCGCGCGGCGCCTGCTGGTCCTGAGCCAGCAAGGCAATCCCGGCGAAGATCCCGCAGCGATCATTATCGGGGAACTGAGTTCCGCCGACCCGGTCATCAGCGGATATCTGGCCGACCGGCAACGGTTGTCGGATCAACTGGAATCCATGAAGTCCAGCGGCGCGTTGGAGAATAATCCGAAGTATCAGTCCGTCGTGAGGGCTCTGGCGCAGGTCAACAGCCATATCCTGGATTACGCCGACCGCATCAAGGCCAGCGCGGGAGAGCTTGCCACTGAGTACGAAGAAACACACAAGCTGGTGCAGGACTTAGCCAGCAAGCGGCTCAAGAGCACCGCGCTGAAAAATTATCTCGACCAGGTTGGCAAAGATCTGGCGGAGGTTGCGGCGAAGAAAAACCAACTGGATTTGCAGGACCGGGCCGGTAGCCGGCTGACCGTTCTGAGCAGCGGCGACATTCCGCTGGTGCCGTTCAAGGACCGGCGAATGGTTTATGCAACCGGCGGCGCGGGTTTGGGCGCCGCGGTGCCGGTGGGGTTGCTCATTCTGTTGGGCTTGGGCCGTCACAAGATTCGTTCGTCCGACGAGGCAGGCCAGGACATCGCCTCGCGGATTCCGCTGCTGGGCGTGTTGCCGGCGTTGACTCGCCCGGGCGACGCGGAGGCCCAAGCGGGGACCGCTCACTGCATCCATCAAGTACGTGTCATGCTCCAAGTGGGAATGCCCCGCGACCAGCATCCGGTCTATCTGATGACCAGCGCCGCATCCGGCGAGGGCAAGACGGGATTGACCGCCGCATTGGGTCTTTCGTACGCGATGTCAGGATCTCGCACGTTGGTGGTCGACGCCGATTTGATTGGTCGCGGCTTGACCAACGGGTTTGATGCCGAAGGGCGTCCGGGCCTGCATGAGGCCCTGGCGGAAGGAACATTGAACGGATTTGCAAGAGAGACCACGACGCGTGGGCTGTGGATTTTACCGGCCGGCCGGGCGGATGCGATTGGCGCTTCCCGCCTGTCGCTTCCGCCGATTCGCCGGATTCTGGATGAAGCCCGCCACTATTTCGACGTGATTTTGGTGGACAGCGGCCCGATCCTCGGCAGCGTTGAGGCGGCCGTATTCGCCCAGGACGTCGATGGCGTCGTGTTTGTCGTGGCCCGCGGCCAGCAGGTTCCGCAGGTGAAGCGGGCATTGAACCAACTGCAATCGGTTGGAGCTCGCGTCGCAGGAATGGTATTCAACCGCGCCGATGCCAAGGAGTTCGCGCGAGGCGGATACGCTTCGTCGTATCGCACCCGGCGTGGTCAAAATCGAAACTGGTCGTCCAACAGCATTTCGCGATCTCAAGCTGACGGCGATCACGCGACGGCAACGCGCAATAATGCCAAAGTGGGTACACCGTCAGGCTCGCATCCCATTCCAAGGGAACCGCTGGCCCGGTCGGTGAATTCCGTTGAAACGGCGGAGTCGGCATGAGGATTCTTCGGAATCCATAAAACCGAATCCATCGTTTCGATACATATCGTGAGTCGTGCAATTGCAGCCCATCGACGCGGCCGGCCTAGCCCGGCAGCGGAGATGGTGTGCAGTGGGTTAAGGGAGTTTGGAGAGGGAGAACATCGTGTCTGCAAATGCAAGCATTACGAGCCAATTGGACCTGGTCCAATCGGCTCATCGAGAACACAGTCCGCCCAATGCCAGCCCGTGGGGCCGCAGCGCCTATCTCGTGCTGAAAACTACCATCGAGTGGTTCATTGCGCTATTGTTGTTGATCCTGGCCTCGCCCCTGATCGGCGTGCTGGCCATCCTGGTGAAGGCCACTTCAAGCGGTCCGGCGTTTTATCGCCAGCGGCGTGTCGGAAAGGACGGGCGCATCTACTGGATGTGCAAGCTCCGTTCGATGCGTCACAACTGCGAAACAACGACCGGCGCCGTCTGGTCCATGCCAGGCGATCCCCGCATCACCAAGATCGGCCGCATCCTTCGCGACACGCACCTGGATGAGCTTCCGCAGTTGATCCACGTGTTGACCGGCAGCATGAGCCTCATCGGTCCGCGTCCGGAGCGTCCGGAGCTGATTCCCGACTTGGAGGCGGCGTATCCAACCTATCGGCAGCGACTGGGCGTCAAGCCCGGCGTGACAGGCATCGCTCAAATGCAATTGCCGGCTGACGTCGAGATGTCGGGCCTGCGGGGCAAGCTCGCATACGACGTCTACTACGTGCGGAATGTTTCGCTGCTGCTGGATCTTCGAATCGCCTTTTCGACCATGATGTATTTTGTCGCGGAGGTGGCGCGGATTTTGTCCAAGCAGTCGCTTGCTCCGCATGCAAGCGTCGTCGAAGCGCAGCTTGCCGGTGAAATCGTGAATCCTCGAGCGAGTGAACTGGCGGCTGACCTTCAGCGTGCCACGGGGCTGGGCCCGGCTCGCCCAAGCCACGCGGCGCGCCGTCCTGTTCATCGCCAGATCGATCTGTCCGGCGATCTGAATCGCGATGTGGAGCCGGTGAATCAGGAAGCGGCATTGACCATCGCATCCGCGGGGGCGAGGGCTTGAGAAAAGTGACCCGCGATAACGAGCATTAAAATCCGGTCTCGCATTAAGATCCCGAATCTCGGAGACCCCAACGGCCCGCCCACAGTCGCGCTCACGCGCGGTTGGGGCGGGCCGTCTTATTGGGGCCCATTCAAACCGACCGTGTCGGATTATGCCGCGTGCGTGTTGAGGTAAAGGCGGCGTTTCCACCACACCGAGAGCCATTTATCCTTGCTGCCGATCACCGATGGGCCGTCATTGTCCCAGCTTGGCGGCGGACCGCTGGGGTCCTGTGCAACCGGATTGCCGACCGGGGGAGGCGTCGTTCCCGTGGAGGAACCACTGCTGCCATTGCTATTCGAGCCGCTGGATCCATGCCTCGAGCCGAAGGCGCCGCTAGACCCTTTCGAGCCAGTGGAAGAAGAGCCGCTGGTGCTCGTAGAACCGCTCGAGGTTGTCGAACCGGT
>CAZCKE010000388.1:0-4306 GCA_964499005.1 uncultured Tepidisphaeraceae bacterium | reverse complement strand
TTTTCCCCCCGTCACCCGAAGCCTACGATTCGCCCCGACTCCAACGTCGAATGTCCCGACGTCTGCAGCCGTGCCGTCTGCGCCGCCGCAACCTTCGCATTTCGGTACAGCGACCTGGCCGCCATTACGGTGGCAGTGGTCCTGGGCGTCATCGCCGGCATCTAGTTATGGGGCGCTCAAGGGCTTCGCAAACTTCAGATCAACGCCCCCAAGCGCTTGGGCTTCAACCAACTTGCCTTGGCGCTGGCGATCATCCTCTACGCCCTGTCGGGAATTTATTCCGAGCTGAACCATCATGCCTCGGCCTCGGAGATTGCCCAGTACGCTCCAGAACTAGCCGGAGAAGTCGGTGAAATGGCTACCCAGTTCTCCGTGATTTATTATCTGGTCCTCATTGCCGTCGCCATCGGCTGCCAAGGCGGGCTCGCCCTCTACTACTTTTCGCGCCGCCGACCACTGGCCGAGTACGTCGAGCAGACTCCCCCCTGGATTATCGAAATGCAAAAAAACGGCGTTTCGCTGTGATGCTCGTGCCCATAAATCCGCGGCGCGTCGTTGCGCATTCTTCTGGCAAGATTTCTCCCGACTCGGTACGATAAAGACCAGCATGGATGCTGCTCTCGCCCAAACGCGAACGGATTCGCGGACCTCCAGTCTTTTTCGCGGAAAACGTGTTCACTTCATCGGTATCGGCGGCTGCGGAATGAGCGGCCTGGCCCGCATGCTTCTCGACGCGGGCGCCATCGTCAGCGGCTCCGAGCCCAAGCCCAGTTCCCTCACCTTCGATCTGGCACAGCGCGGAGCCGTGATCTCTCGCGATCAATTCGGCCAGCTTCTCAGCCATGGCACCGATCTGGTCGTCCGCACCGCCGCCGTGCCCGATAACAATCCAGAATATCTCGCGGCCCGCGCGTTGAATTTGAACATCGTGAAGTACGCCCAGATGCTCGGCATGGTGATGAGAGAGCGATTCGGCGTCGCCGTCGCCGGCACCCACGGCAAGTCCACCACCACTGCCATGATCAGCTACGCCCTGCTCCAATGCGGCCGCGACGTCAGCTTCGTAGTTGGCGGCACCGCCAGCCAACTTGGAGGCGGCAGCCGCTCGGGGCAGAGCGATCTCTTTATCGCCGAAGCCTGCGAATTTGACCGCAGCTTCCATAACCTCCACCCCAAGGTCGCCCTGATCACCAACATCGAGGAGGACCACCTCGACTGCTACAAGAATATTGACGAGATCATCGAAAGCTTCCGGGTTTTCGCCCAGCGAGTCCCCTCCAATGGCCTGATCATTTCCAGCGCCGGCGACCCCCATGTCGACAAGGCCCTGGCCGGGATCAAGACCCCCACGGAATTGGCCTCATTCGGCGGTGGATCGGCCTGGGCCACTCGCCCCATCGGCATCACCAACGGCTGTTGGAGTGGCGAAGTCTTCCACAAAGGCAAATCGCTGGGAACCCTTCGCCTTTCCGTCGCGGGGGAACACAACCTGATGAACGCGACGATGGCCGTCGCCGCCTGCACCGCCTGCGGCGCCGACCCAGCCAACACCATCGACGCCCTGAACCGATTCACCGGCGTCGATCGACGAATGACCGTCATGGGCGACTGGCACGGCGCGACCGTTGTCGACGATTACGGCCATCACCCCACCGAAATCCGCGCCACCCTCAAAGCCCTTCGCGAAAAATTCCGCCCGCGCCGCCTGCTCTGCGTCTTCCAGCCTCACCAGCACAGCCGAACTCGCTTCCTGCTGGAGGATTTCGCCGGCAGTTTCGCCCTGGCCGATGAAACGATCGTGCCGGATATCTATTTTGTCCGCGATTCCGAGGCCGAGCGACAGCGCGTCAGCTCCGCCGACCTAGTCCAGCGCATCCGGATGAATGGACAGCGGGCCATGCATCTGCCTCTCTTTGGCGACATCGTCGTCTATCTGAAATCCGCCGCTCAGGAAGGCGATCTGGTCGTCACGATGGGCGCTGGAAATGTCTGGGAAATCGGGAGGCAGCTGGTTCAATAAAAATTCTGTCCGAAATTTTTCGCCGCGCGATTGAATTGCAAACCGTTTTGTCGTAAATCGAAATTCCAGATCTTTTACATGCTCAAGCTCGCCAATCCATTCTCAGGCTTCGAACAAATCGTGCAGGAAAACGTCCCGCTGTCGCGCTACACCTGGTATCGCATCGGCGGTCCGGCTCGCTGGTTCATCCGCCCGCGCACCGTCGAGGAGCTTCAGGAATCGGTCTTCCGTTGCCACGAATCCAGCATTCCCGTTTATGTCCTGGGCCTGGGAGCCAATCTCCTGGTCGGCGACGGCGGCGTTGAAGGCGCGGTCTTCCGCCTCGATCAGGATTATTGGCGGCATGTCCAATACAACGAAAATCTCGTCGAAGTCGGCGCTGGCGCCGATATGCAAAAGCTCCTGGTCCGCACTGTCCGCCAGGGCTTGGCCGGCATCGAATGCCTTGCCGGAATCCCCGGCACTATCGGTGGCGGCATCCGCATGAACGCCGGCGGCAAGTTCGGCGACCTCGGCTCCGTCGTCCAGAGCGTCAAGGTCATGGACACCCAGGGCACCCTCTTCCTGCGCACCAAGGACGATCTGGTCTTCGACTATCGATCCACCAACATTTCCGCTCCCTTCATCCTCGGGGCCATGCTCGAATTGGAAGCCGACGATCCCGACCGGATCATGCACAAGACCAAGGAAATCTGGATGTACAAGCGGAACACGCAGCCGCTGAACACCAAGAATGCCGGCTGCATCTTCAAAAACCCCCGCGGCCTCAGCGCCGGCGCCCTGATCGATCAGGCCGGCCTCAAAGGCATGCGCGTCGGCGGAGCCGAAGTCAGCGCCAAACACGCCAACTTCATCATCGCCCACCCCGGCTGCACCGCCGACAACGTCATGTCCCTCGTGAAGGTCATCCGCGAGAAAGTGTTCGAGAAAAACCAGATTCACCTCGAAAGCGAAGTTCGGATCTGGCCCTGACAGCCACGGAGTGGCTAGAAGCCGTTTCAAAACCTCCCGCGCGGCGGTGCGCCGCGGATGGCGGAGGCTGGCAAGGAGCGACGACGAGCAGTATTAGAGCCAAATACGGCGAGGAGGAGCGACGCGGCCGGCCTCCGCCAGACGCAAGCAACGCCCGCGCGAGGTTTTGAAACGGCTTCTATGAATATCACTGTTCTCTACGGCGGTCCCAGCGTGGAGCGCGAAGTCAGCCTTGTCAGCGGTCAAGCCGTCGTCGATGCACTTCGCTCGCTGGCTCATACGGTCTTCCCCAGCGATAACTCCCCCGATGATCTTTCGGGTTTGGATCATCCGGCCGACGTCATCTTCCCGGTCCTGCACGGTGCATTCGGCGAAAGCGGCGAGCTTCAGGAAATCCTCGAGCGGCGTAATCTCCCCTTCGTCGGCAGCGGCTCCAAAGCGTCGCGACTGGGCATAAATAAAGTCGAAACCAAAAAGGCCTGGCAAAAAGCCGAGCTCCCAACACCTCCTTACAAAGTTTTTGCCCGAGGCCAAACCATTCCCGAATTCCCCTCGTCCTGCGTGGTCAAAGCCATCGACAGCGGCTCCAGCATCGATGTCTATGTCTGCAAAGCTCCTGCCGAGCTTCCCGCCCAGGCCCGATCAGCCGTCTTATCTGTCCTCGAACGCCACGAATCCGTCCTCGTCGAGCAATTCATCGACGGCGACGAACTAACCGTCCGCCATCTGGTAGCAAAACCCCTCGCCCCCATTCGCATCGTCCCCAAGCGCGAGTTCTTCGACTACGAAGCCAAATACAAATCCTCCGAAACCGAGCACCACTTCGACACCGGCCTACCCGCCGACGTCGTCGAGCACTGCCGCGAGCTCGCTTACGAAGCGAACAAAGTCGTCGGTGCTCGCGATCTGGCTCGCATCGACATCATGCTCGATGCCGATCACAATCCCTACCTTCTCGAAATCAACACCCTCCCCGGCTTCACCCCCCGCAGCCTCCTCCCCGAAGCCGCCAACCACGCCGGCATCCCCTTCGGCCCCCTGGTCGATCGCCTGGCCCGCCGCGCTTTTGCTCGCAAATAATTAATGGTGCAAATTTCTCCCGATGTGGTACGATCCCGCCGCACTTGCACATAGCCAGGGCGGACTGATCCATTGCAGAATTTTGCGCGTCTCCGGGAGGAGCAAATGCCCCGTCGATATTCGACTACGCCATCGTCTCGTAAAAAATCCCCAAAACATCGAGCGGCTCTGGTTGAAGCTGACCTTTCCCCCTAAACCCGATCCGGCTGGAATGTTAGGATTTCGGCCCGATCA
>CAZCKE010000387.1:0-4306 GCA_964499005.1 uncultured Tepidisphaeraceae bacterium | reverse complement strand
GTAAATACCGCACCGCAATCGCGACATTTCCAAACAGGCAAAATCCCATCGGCCGATCCGGCTCGGCATGATGCCCCGGCGGCCGCCCCGCCGAAAACGCCCGCCTCACCTTCCCCGACATCACCGCGTCGCAGCAGCTTAGCACCGCCCCGCACGACAGCAGCGCGATCTCGAAACTTTTGGCGCTCACCGGCGTATCCCCCAAATCCAGCACTCCCCCGCCGCCGTTGCACGCGCGCTTCACAAATTCAATTTCCTCCCGCGTCTGCACGAGCGCCACTTCGTTTTCGCTGGCGGATCTCGGCTCCAGCTCCACCAGCTTCTCTCCGCCGATCGGCCTCAATTGCAAATCGAGCCCAAATTCCGGAAAAGGATTGGGCGAATCAATCAGCCCCGCCTCCCGCACCGCCAATGCGATTGCCCGAATCCGATCCGGCCTTTCCGGATGCTGCGGACCCGTGATGTGCTCCACGAATCGCGGGCTCGAGCAAAAACCGACGGGGACTGCCATCAACTAAAGTTTACCCTCACGTTAGAATCTCGTCATGGATTCCTCAGACTTACAAGTCCTTTGCGAAGAAGGCCAGCGGCAACTCATGGCGATGGAATACCTCGCCGCCGAGCGGACGCTCGCCGCCGCCGAGCAAATCGCCTGGGACGCCCGCGATTTCGACGCCTTGTCGCGCCTTTATATGCCGCTCCAGGAAGCCCGGCGCCAGCGCCGCCAACGCTGCGGCGAGGGAACCATCCACCTGGATTTTTTCGCCCAAGGCCCGGGTGATTCGCTGGATCCTCGTCTCATCGTCGATCAATTTCCCCACGGGCAATTGCTCATTGCCGGATGGAATTCCCTCGCCCCCGCCATTGAAGCCCGCAAGATCGCGCACCAGCGCGATCTCTATCTCGATATCCTCCTGGGCATTGTCCGCCCCACGCCCCAGGGCCGCCTCGCTATTACCATCGTGCCCCTGGAAAGCTCCACCCTTTCCGGCCCTTCGTTCCCTTCCTTTGACGAATCTGATTTACCCTCTCCGCAATACAGCAACGTCATGGCCATTTGGGAGCGCCTTCACACCCCCTTTCTCAAAGCCGCCGACGCTCTCCCCGAAGCGATCGCCAGAATCCAGGCCTATCGCCAAACCATCCTCGTCGATTACGCTTGCGAACTGGCTCACCAGAAATTGTCCGACCTGGCCCGGTCCCTCTGCCAAGCTCAGGAGCGATCATGACACAGTATTACGGCAACTACGGCGGGGGATACGGATATGGCGGCAACAGTGGCGGAACCCTCCGTCTCATCATCGGCATCGTCATCGCCATCTTCGGCGTCATCACCTACTTCGCTCACACTTCCGTCAATCCCACGACAGGCGAAGTCCAGCACGTCTCGATGACCCCCGACCAGGAAACCGCCCTGGGCGTTCAGTCCGCTCCGCAAATGGCCGCACAAATGGGCGGCGAAGCCGATCCCTCTGATCCGCGCGCCCAGGAAGTTTCCCACATCGGCGGGCAAATCGTCCAGCGCTCCGACGCCAGCAAGAGCCCCTACCAATATCAATTCCACCTCCTCAACGACGCACAAATGGTCAACGCCTTCGCCCTCCCCGGTGGCCAAGTCTTCATCACCCGCGGACTCTACGACAAACTCGCCGACGAAGCCGAGCTTGCCGGCGTCCTGGGCCACGAGACCGGCCACGTCGTCGAACGCCACTCCGCCCAGCAATACGAAAAAAGCCAGCTCGGCCAGACGTTGGTCCTGGCCACCGGCGTCGCCGCCAGCAACCGCCAGCGCGGACTGGCCGCCTGGGCCATCGCGGACCTGGCCAACCAGATGATTCAATTGAAATTCAGCCGCGAAGACGAATCGCAGGCGGATGAGCGCGGCCTCCAGTTCATGACCCAGGCCGGTTACGATCCCACCGCCATGATCGACGTGATGAAAATTCTGCAAAAAGTCGCCGGCTCCGGTTCGCAGCCCGAATTCCTCGAAACCCACCCCGACCCCGGCAACCGCATCGACGCCATCCAGCAATGGCTCTCCCAAAACCCCGGCCGTTCCAAACAACTCACCCGCGGAAATCCTCTGCCGCATTGATCTCGCAAGGCATTCGATTTGCTCTCTCGAACGGTTTGCTCTCTTGAACGGTCGATGGCGACCTTGAAATGCAAACCCACCGCCGCTGAATTGCGTGAGTAAACCCGCCGCGATCATCCACCGGCGACAGCGGCTATCCCTACACGCCCCGCCTTATTCTCAACGTGTGCCGGATCACGTCCAGCCTCCGGCACAATTCCTCCGTATTTGCCGGCCTCTTCGCCGGCGTCGTCCGGACGCATTCCATCACCAGGTTCGACAGGTTCTGTGGAACGCTGCTGTTGATCTCGTGCGGCGGTGGAACCGCGTTGGCCAGCAAAAAACTGTTGATCCCCTTTCGAGTCGTATACAGAGTCGGCAACTTCCGCCGCGTCAGCAACCAGTAAAATGCCGCCCCGAGGTTGTAAACGTCCGTCTGCACAGAGACCGGCTCGCGCCGAACCTGCTCGGGCGCCATGAAGTCCGGCGTCCCCTGCACGCGCGTCTTGGCCTCTCCGATCGGACACGCCTGCCCCAGGTCGATCACCTTCACTTTTCTCTCAGACGTCAGCAGAATGTTTTGCGGCTTCAGATCGCAATGCACAAACCCCTGCGCGTGCAGGGCCCCCAGCGCCTCCGCCGTCCGATGAAAAATTTTCGCGATCAACGCCACATCGCTCGGGGGATACAACTCGCAGTTGGTCCCCTCCACCATCTCCATCAGCAGCACCGCTTCGGAGATGTTCCGGAACAGCCGCCGGAAAATCTTCACGTCCAGATATCGCCGCAGCAACGGATGGCTGACCTTTGACCCCACCTCAAACTCATTGACCAGTTGCGCGACAAACCGCTGATCCCGTTCCGTCTGCACCACCACGTGCTTGAGCGCGAATATCTGTCTGGTCGACGCCTGCGAAACCGCGTAGATGACGCTCCCCGCGCCTTCTCCCAGAAAATCCAGAACCTCATAGCCTCCCACCTGGCGCGGCAGGCCATTGCTCGCCTTCAATCGTTTCGTTTTTGAAATCCCCGATGTCATACCAACCCCGGCAGTCGGCTGCTATTGCCTCAAGTCTTCGAGGCATGCGGCCAAGCACCATCGCTTGACCGTTTAATAAACCGACTGCCCTGTCCCCGTTTCGCTTCTAACTGCCCATGCCGACTGTATCACATCTGTAACCAAATGTCTCTCTATTTTTTTAACAGAAAATTGTGCGGCAATACCCCGTAAAATCAGCGTCCCCCATCACACGTCCAAATTCTTCACTTCCAGCGCATGCTCCTCGATGAACTGTCGCCGGCGCTCCACATCCTCTCCCATCAAGACGCTGAATAGGCGCTCCGCCTCCCCTGCCTCTTCGAGCGTCACCCGCAGCAACACCCGCCGCGCCGGATCGAGCGTCGTTTCCCACAACTGCTCGCTGTTCATTTCACCTAGACCCTTGAACCGCTTGATCTCGATCCCCATCTTCCCCAGGTTCAGGATCGCCTGAAGGATTTCGCCGATGCCCGCGACGTCGTGCGATTTTTCGTCGCTCAAGAGCGCATACTTCGTCGGCAGCTTTTCCCCGCTGACCGATTCTTCCTGCGTCAGGAAATAATCCTCGATCGAAAGCCCATATTGCGCGATCTGCGCAAACAGCTTCTCCAGGTCCTTCACCTCGTGAAGTTCCTGGTTCTTCTGGAGCCGCCGCCAATGCTCGTCGGTATTGTGCGCTACTGAAGCGGGCGTCTCCTCCACCTCCGCCAGCAGCTTCTCATCGATCAGGTACTGGTCCCGTTCCTGGCTCGAATGGAAGAAGCTCTCTTCTCCCCCGACAATCACCTGATAGAGCGGCAGCCGCCCCGCGCTGTCGCGCTTGGCCAGAAATTCCGCGAAATCGATCCCTCGCCGCTGGATGACCTTCACCAATTCTTCCAATCGCGATAAAAGCTCGACGACCCGGCGCAACTCTTCCCCGCCCAGCCGACGCTTTTCTTTTCCCTCATCGTCGCGGATCAAAAGCTGCGTCCCTTCCAAACCCAGGTCCGTCAGCGTCTTGCGCATCGACCGCTCGTTCAGCACGTACTCGCTCTTCTTTTTCCGCGTCACTTGATACAGCGGCGGCTGCGCCGCGTATACGCGCCCCGCCTTGATCAATTCCGGCATGTGACGGAAGAAAAATGTCAGCAGCAGCGTCCGGATATGGCTCCCGTCCACGTCGGCGTCGGTCATGATGATGATCCGCCCAT
>CAZCKE010000386.1:0-4308 GCA_964499005.1 uncultured Tepidisphaeraceae bacterium | reverse complement strand
TTATCGGCCATGACTGAGATGAAATCTCCATTATCTCCCGCGGGTTTTTGGAGTGGGCATGGATGGAAAATTCCCGAAGCATTTTTGCCCAAGACGATCGTCTGCCTGCGTGAGGGGTATGGGCGGCAATTTTTTTGGAACGATGTGATGGCGGGATTGACGGTGGCGATCATCGCGCTGCCGTTGTCTCTGGCGCTGGCGATCGGGAGCGGGGTAAGGCCGGAGCAGGGATTGTTCACGGCGATCGTGGCGGGGTTTGTGATTTCGCTCTTGGGTGGAAGCCGGGTGCAAGTGGGCGGGCCGGCGGGGGCGTTCATGGCGATCGTCGCGGGGATCGTGGCGACGCGCGGGTATGACGGGCTGTGCATCGCGGCGATGATGGCGGGAGTCATTCTGATCCTCATGGGGCTGGCGCGGCTGGGGTCGCTGATCAAATTCATTCCGTATCCGGTCGTCACGGGATTCACCAGCGGGATCGCGGTGATCATCTTCACATCGCAGGTGCGCGATCTGCTGGGGCTCTCGATCAGCTATGTGAATGACCAGGGGCAGGTGATGCACAATCAGCCGTCGAGTTTTCTGGCGGGATGGAAGGTACTGCTCGAGTCGATGCATTCGATCAACCCGATGGCGGCGGGGTTTGGGATCGGGTCGCTGGTGGTGCTGGCGCTGATCCGAAAATTCGTGCCGCGCGTGCCGGGGGCGATTATTGTCGTCGTGGCGGGAGCGGTGCTGGTATCGGCGCTGCATCTGGCGGCAGCGCCGGGGCATGGCGGGATTGAGACGCTGGGGACGCGATTTGGCGGAATTCCCAGCACGCTGCCTCGGCCGCGGATGCCGGTGGCGTTGTCAAATTGGCATGATGTGACGGTGGCGTGGGGGAAAGCGGTGAGCCTGGTGCCTGAGGCGACGACGATCGCGCTGCTGTGCGCGATTGAATCGTTGCTGTGCGCGGTGGTGGCGGATGGGATGATCGGGGGGCGGCACAAGAGCAATTGCGAATTGATCGCGCAGGGAATGGCGAATATCACATCGATCATTTTCGGGGGAATTCCGGCGACGGGGGTGATCGCGCGGACGACGGCGAACGTGAAAAGCGGCGGGCGCACGCCGCTGGCGGGGATGGTGCATTCGGCGGCGCTGTTGGTGCTGATGCTTTTGCTGGCGCCGTATGCGAGCCGAATTCCTCTGGCGGTGCTGGCGGCGATTCGGGTGATGGTGGCGTGGAACATGGCGGAGATCGATCATTTCAAGTCGATCCTGCGGGCCCCGCGAGCGGACATGTTGGTGCTGCTGACCACGTTTGGGCTGACCGTGCTGACCGACCTGACCAAAGGCGTGGGGGTCGGGATGATCCTGGCGGCGATATTGTTCATGAAGCGCATGACGGAGGTGACCAACGTGGGCGTGCTGGGGGACGAGTTGGAGGACAAGGGAGACCAACTCGCGGAGTTGACCGATCCGAATTCGATCTCGCGGCGGGACGTGCCCACTGGAGTGGAAGTTTATGAGATCAATGGGCCGTTTTTCTTTGGAGTCGCGGATCGATTGAAAGATACGCTCAAGGAGCTGGAGCGGCCGGCGAAGGTTTTCATTCTGCGCATGCGGCGAGTGCCGGCGGTGGACGCGACGGGAATGCACGCGTTGGATGAATTTCACGACAAGTGCCGCAAGCAGGGGACACGGCTGCTGCTATCGGGAGTTCATGCCCAGCCGATTTTCGCGATGACACATTATGGGCTGGTGCAGAAGATCGGGGAGGAGAATATGTTTGGGAACATCGACGATGCGCTGAACGCGGCGAGGGAGATCATCGGATTAAAGCCCAAGGATAGGCCGGGTGAAGCGACGGCGGAGGTGTCGCGGGAAGGGCGATGAGGGGCAGAGCTTGACTTGCGGCAATAAGGGGCTTGGAATGCGTTCATGCCGCGATCCACGAAGGATGCTGGTTGGGTAAAAATACTCAGACAAATTCAGACACCATTGGGGTTTTATGTTTTGGCGTTATTAATCGTGGAATCCACGCTCTGCATTGTGCTAACGGCAGCGGGTTTTGAGGAAACCCATAAATGGTGGGGTTTAATATTGATGATTGTTGTTTTTGGGGTTGTAGTGCTTTTGGTAACAGGTCTGACGATATGGAAACCCAAGAATTTACTGTACGGGAAGGAAGAGCATTCGGCGCCTCAAATTGAACCGTCCGCGTTGAGAGATCAAATCGAAGACATTATTCATCAACGAGTTAAACCTGAGAGTTTGAAAGCCGAGTAACGTCGCCTATAATAATTGTCATGAACTGGAAAGAAGTCGTAAAAGATCCGGATGAAATCAAGGTCTTCGCGGCTTTGGATGGTCCGACATATACATGGCGGACGATCGGGGGTATTTCGCGTCAAGCCGGGCTTTCAGAAAATAAGGTCTTGGAAGTTTTGTCGAAGTACAACTCGCAGTTGACCCGTTTCTCCGATGTCCCTTCAGCGTCGGGCACTGCTTTGGCGGGTCTTCTTGAAAAAGTCGGCGCTTAAAAGCGCTGCCCCAAATCAATGTCCCCTCAGAATTCCTGGCGACGGCACTCCGAGAGGATATTTTTTTTGGATCTGGATGGACATAAATCAGCATAATCCGGATGATGTCAAATCTGCATCCCGCATGGCCTGGACCTGATCGAGTAAGGTTCGCAACTCGTCATCGGGTCCCTCCCAGCTTGAACGCCATGTGAGAAGGGCCTGTTTGTTGCCACGAGCCGGTTGCTGGATATCTTCGGTTTCGATGCGCACAGCCGTTCCGTCGGCCAAGTCGGGAACTTCGTCGAAAACAACCACGCTATTCTTAATCTGGCCTCGGTAGGTCATGCAGATTCACCCATTCTGTCGCGGATCGATCAGGTTGCGTCGCTGGACGCCTGGGCCATTTGTTTGTCGCCTTTTTCGTCGGCGGTGTTGAAGGCTTCGAAGAACAGGTGCTTTTCGCCGACTTCGGGGGTTTTAACGGTGATGCGGACCAGGTCTTTGCCCTTGAAGCCGCCGCGGAGGATTTCCTCGCTGAGGGGGTCCTCAACATACTGCTCGATGGCGCGACGCAGGGGGCGGGCGCCAAAGTCGTTGTTGGTTCCCTTCTCGATGAGGAATTCCTTGGCGTCCTCTCCGAGCTCGATCCGCAGGCCGTGATCGGTCAATCGCTTGGTCACCTTGCGCAGCTCGAACTCAACGATGTGCTCGAGGTCGGTGCGGCTCAGCGGGCGGAAGACGATGACGTCGTCGAGACGGCCGATGAATTCAGGGCGGAAATAGCGCTCGATCTCCTTCATCAGCGTCGTTTTGATGGCCTGATAGGTGCGCTCTTCCTTTTCGCCCTTGCGGCTGGGCTGGAGGCCGAACTGCGGGCCGCCGTCCTTGATCAATTCGGCGCCGATGTTGCTGGTCATGATCATCACGACGTTTCGGAAATCGACATGACGGCCAAAGCTGTCGGTCAATCGGCCTTCTTCCATGATCTGAAGGAGCATATTGAAGACGTCGGGGTGCGCCTTCTCGACTTCGTCGAGGAGGACGACGCTATAGGGGCGTCGGCGGATACGCTCGGTGAGCTGGCCGCCTTCCTCGTAACCGACGTAGCCCGGAGGCGCGCCGATGAGGCGGCTGACGTTGTGCTTCTCCATGTACTCGCTCATGTCGATCTGAACGAGGGCATCGGGGTCGCCGAACATGAACTCGGCGAGTGCTTTGCTGAGCAGGGTCTTGCCGACGCCGGAAGGGCCCAGGAAGAGGAAGGTGCCCATCGGGCGATGCGGGTCCTTGAGGCCGGAGCGAGCGCGGCGGATGGTTTTGCTGATTGCCTTGATCGCTTCGTCCTGGGAGACCACGCGCTTGTGGAGCTCGTTTTCGAGCTCGAGCAGGCGCTGGGCTTCTTCTTTTTCCAGGCGGGTGAGAGGGACGCCGGTCATTTTGCTGACGACCTCGGCGATGACTTCCTCATCGACGACGCCGTCAACTTCCTTGGCCCGTTCGCGCCATTGGCGCTGCATTTCTTCCTTTTTGGCGCGGAGACCCTCAGCCTGATCGCGGAGCTTGGCGGCTTCCTCGTATTCGGCGTTGCGGACGGCCTCGTCCTTTTGGATGCTGAGGCGCTCGATCTGCTCCTCGATCTCGGCGAGATTCGGCGGTTTGGTCATGCTGCGGAGGCGGATGCGAGCGCCGGCCTCGTCGAGGACGTCGATCGCCTTGTCCGGGAGGCAGCGGCCGGTGATGTAACGGTTGGAGAGCTCGACGGCGGCTTCGAGGGCTGTATCGAGAATCTGCACGCGGTGAT
>CAZCKE010000385.1:0-4310 GCA_964499005.1 uncultured Tepidisphaeraceae bacterium | reverse complement strand
GGTCGTCTCACCAAACTTCTCAGGATCGACCGTCGGCTCAATGGCGCGCCGGCGAGCCAGGGGTCGTTGGGCTTGGCGAGGAAAGTGAAGACGGCGTGGGAGCCTTCGAGCATCTTGCGGTTGGGAGCGGGGAGTTGGGCGGGGTCGCCGAAGAGATGGTGCCAGCCGGATTCGATGTCGGAAGATTCGAGGCGGAGGACTTTCTCGGCAAGGAGGCCTTTTTGCTTTTGCGTGACGTAGATGATACGGCTCTGGGGAAAGAGGCGGCCCAGGGCAAGGCCCAGGGGCCAGGTGAGGATGAAATCGCCTAATGCGGCGGCGTGGAAGATGAGGACGTTGCGAGCCAGCATTACAAAATCATTTTCAGCCACAGATAAAAATCAGATGAACAGACAGTCCATCAGGGTTTTAATCTGTGTGAATCTGATTTCAATCTGTGGCAATCATTCTGTTGATTTTAATCCATGGCGGATTCGATCCAGCCGCCGCCGAGGAGGATGTCGTTGTCGTAGATGACGACGGCTTGGCCGGGTGTGATGGCGGATTGTGGGGCATCGAAGCGGACGAGCAGGTCGCCATCGGGCGTGATCGTGGCTTGTGCGGGTTGGGGGTCGTGGTTGTAGCGGATTTTGGCGGTGCAGCGGATGGGGCCGGTGCCAGCGTGCAAGCGGGTGGAGAGGAAATTGGTCTGGCGGGCGATGAGGGACGTGTGCAGAAGGGAGTCGCGCGGGCCGAGGGTGACGCGGTTGGAAGCGGGGTCGATGTGGGAGACGTAGATGGGGTGTCCGAAGGCAACGCCGACGCCTTTGCGCTGGCCGATGGTGAAATTCTGATAGCCAGCGTGGCGGCCGACGACCGATCCGTCGGCGGTGACGAGATCGCCCTCACGGAGGGATTGCGGAGAGCGGCGCTGGAGCAGCGCGGCGTAATCCTGGTCGGGGACAAAGCAGATCTCCTGGGAATCGGGCTTGTTGTAGACGGGGAGATTGAGTTCCTGCGCGATGGCGCGGACCTGGTGTTTTTCGAAATCGCCGATGGGCAGGAGCGTGTGATCGAGGGTTTGGCGGGTCATGCCGAAGAGAACGTAGCTCTGGTCCTTGCGGTGATCGAGGCCACGGGCGAGGGATTTTTCGCCGGTGGCAGGGTCGGGGGTGATGCGGGCGTAATGGCCGGATGCGACGAAATCAGCGCCGACGGCCTGGGCGTAACGGTTGAGGCGGCCGAACTTGAGCCAATCGTTGCAGCGGACGCAGGGGTTGGGGGTGCGGCCGCGGTTGTATTCATCGACGAAGTAATCGATGACGCGGGAGAATTCGTCCTGGAAATTGAGGACGTAAAAGGGGATGCCTAAGGCATCGGCGACGCGGCGAGCATCGGCGGCATCAAGGACGGAGCAGCAGCCTTGCTTATGTTTGCCGGAAGTTGAACAGGAATCCTCGGCGGGAGAGGCGACGCCGTCGGGGGAGCCGAGACGCATGAAGACGCCGATGACGTCGTAGCCCTGGCGCAGGAGGAGAGCCGCGGCGACGGAGCTATCGACACCGCCGGACATGGCAAGGACGACCTTGGGGCCTTTGGAAGGCATTGGGGTAGAGATTGTAGGCAAATCTGAAAGGCGAAACCAGAAATTGGGGGTGCGTGCGGCCATTGGGCGGGAGAGTATGCGCGATGATTTTTATTTGGCAACATCCGTCAATGAAGTTTGAAAATTATTGAATGGGTCTCGCTTTTGGGAAAAGATGGGGGGAGGGTCAAAAGGGAGGAACGAACAAGAAATGAGGGCGAGAATTCTGCTGTAACCATTCGCCTGAGAACGATTTGCGACGAGGGTTTTTAATGGAGTTTGTTGGTAGACAAACAGACTTGGGGGCGGTTTTTGAGCAGTGGCGCGGGGTGGCGGTTGGAATTGGGGGCGAAAAATAGTGGGTTACGAATCGAAAAGAAGCGAATCTGAGCGCGCCAAGAAACAAAACAGGCGCGCGGATGAATCTCTTTTGGGGAAAGCGATGCGGTTTGGGTTTAGCAGATTAGCGAGTTTTGAGAGCCTTGAATTTTGTGGAGAGCAGTTAGCTATGTCCAAGAGTGACATGAGTGAGCTAGGAGAGAAATGTGACAAATCCGCGAAAGCAGAAATAAACTAGCTTGAGTCACCTCATAATGTGACGAGTTAAGCAAATCCTTGCGATGTCAATTAAGAAAGCGCAAAATGGAACAGCTAACAATCACGAGGTAGCCTATGCCTGCAAATGAGGCTAGTTCGGTAACGACAGCTCTCAACAATAAATGGGGCAAAAAAGGAAATCCCTTATCGGGCTTTTCTGAGTGGTTTACTGAATTAATTTCCGACATCGAACCTGACTTGATCGTTGGAATCGCGAGGAGCGCAATCCGTCTTTTCCAAGTCAGCGGAGATAATCCTTTGTTGGGTGGGAGGCGCTTCATTTCGCAACACGCGATTCCTTTTATGAATGATGAAGATCTATCCAGAAAGCGAGTTTTATTATTCGACGACTCGGTCATTTATGGTTCAGTGATGTCAAAGCTCGCCAAGTACATCGAAAGTCGAGGTGCGATACCTTTCTATGCCGCATATGCAGTCGATCGCCACAACTTTTGGGGCGAACGCCTTGGAGTGTCTGATTTAGGCAAACCCTCGCCCCACGCTCATCTGACGATTCGGTATAGACATCGTTTGTGGCAAGACGAGATACGCCGTCATCACGCTGTGCTCGTTAGAGCGGTGCTGCGAACACCCCTCGATTACAATCTCGAATTTCCAAGCTTCCGTTTAATAATGCCAGAGTACTGCCGGGGGGATATACCATTTTTCTGTCATCTTCTAAGAGGAATCCCGGGTCTACGAACTTTGGAAGAGGTTTCGACACCGGCTTCTTCTTCACAGGATATTCATAGATTTACTGCCCTGCTTGACCGCGGAATTCCTGGGGCGCTAGAAGCCGACGGATTGGTTTGTCGACCTTACTCCAAGGCCCGGTTCACATTCGTGCCAGTTCTTGGCGAAATTCGATTCACTCCCGTTGTACAGCTCTCAATAGCAGACAGACTAACGCACGAAACCGTTGCCTTTCGCAATGAGCGAATACAATCACTTTGGAAAAGGCTCAGACCTCCTACCCACTTGAATGATCCCTTCTATCATCAGTCGCTGCTGCGTCTTTTGACAGCCTTTTGCGCAATTGTGTCAGCCGAAGAAACTATTCGCGCCATTGCTCAGTGTTTTTTTCCTCATCGCCGCTTAAGCAATGCGGAATTTTTGGCTGAAGATACGGAACTTGTATTGGGGGAACCGAACGCCAAAGCATTAATGGGAGTTTGGGCACGCATTCATAAGCTCAATAAGCCACCGACTTATGAGGAGACACTCTTCTCGTCGCTCCAAAAATCGGAATGCCCAAATGCAACGGCGTTGAGGGCATCGATCAAAGATGCTTGGACGGGACGTCCTGATCTGCGCCCAACGCGCTTAGAGTCTATTCATGAATCGGTCGGAAAGATTCTTTTGACTCTTCAACATATTACCGATAGCTCCGAGGCTAGGCAGCGAAATTCAAGCGCCGAACGTTTGGAAGTTGGGTTTACGTTTGAGTCATTTAGATCGCTTTTGGCCGACCTTGGACGAAATGTCTCCGAGGATGAAGTTAGCATGGCAATAGATTCGTGTATTGACAGCGCTCTGGCAGTACCGCGAATTGTCAATGAAGGTGGATTTTGGTTTAGAGCGTTCTATTCTGGCGAAGACACGAACGACCAAGATTTATTGCAGTTCAAGCGTGGAATCCAGGCGGCTTATTCCGACTTCCTCAAAACCAGGGGAAAGCCACTAACGCGGTTTGATATGCACAAGTTGTGCGTTTGTATCAAAGACATTCTACCATGGGTACCTATCTCGACAAAAAATGCCACTTTCGGACGGGTCGCTGTCATTGGAATGGACGAGGATGGAATATTGGAGTGGCTGACAGACGAAGATGCGGGGCCGTTTAAGTCGATTCTTCAAGACAATCAACAGATATTGGTTCTTAACGACGCGTTTAAGGCGCCCGTACAGCCGACATGGTCGCCGACGCATACACGGGACTTTTTTGACGCATTTCAGTACATAGCCAAAGCTTTTAGCAACCTCTCTAGTGAGGCAAAGTTGCTTTTAAGCACCTGCCGAAGCCAGCGATACACCTTTAATGCCGTAGCTTTTGAACTTCACAAATGGAGTGGACGCGAGCGCGATTCGTTCGGGTGACCTTTCCCCCTAAACCCGATCCGGCTGGAATGTTAGGATTTCGGCCCGATCA
>CAZCKE010000384.1:0-4315 GCA_964499005.1 uncultured Tepidisphaeraceae bacterium | reverse complement strand
ACACCACGTCGCCAGGGTGAATCAGCTCCATGTTGCAACGCGTGGCCTTGAGCGTGGCGTTGTCGGGCAAGTTCCAAATCTTCGCGGGGCTTACGTTCCGCGCGCGCGCAAGCGTTGCGATCGTTTCACCCGCACGAACCAAGTAAGGCTCCATCGAGCCTCTGAGTGGTAGCATACCCGGTGACCGCCATGCCGCAACCGCAGCCGCCGCAAGACGACGACGAGTACGTCACCTCCTCGGACGGAGCGATGCGCGCAGTGATCACGCAGCGGCGGGACGGTCTCTTTTCGATCGAAATCGAGCGCCACGGAGTCGAAAATGCGAAGGAGTACGGTAAGTTCGAGTACTGGGCAAGCGTGAGCACGAGTGCCATCATCGTCGACACAATAGAGCGCGCACGCGCCGCGGCGGTCGAGGAGCTTCGAGCTGCGGGCGCTATGGTGCCCTTGACCTCTTCCGAGGTATCACGGTGACAACGACCTGTTTTCGCTTTGCCGTGATGACCTTGAAATCGGTCGAACCGGGACGCTGAATTTCGTTCTCAACGATCGACGGCCCGACGTTTCGTGTATCAATATCGCTGATCGCCTTGCGTAGACACGGATCCCATGCGGGTGACCCGGGCGTTAGACCGAGGCGTCGAAGGCGTGCCTCGCAGCGCACGATGATCTGCTGCCTCATGGAGCGCGGGGCCATCCGTTCGAGGGCGTGTTCCGTGTACCACACCCCGTTGATCCGCATACCTCCCCCCTCGGGCGGCAGATCCCATAAGGGATCGGTCAGCGACCCGGTGTACTCGGGAGTCGTCGGAACAACGCGCACAAATCGGAGCACTCTGGCGGCCACGACCGGGACCAACAGCTCCGCGGCGGCAGCCAGGCGTGACGCCTTTTCATCGGTGATGGCCTCCTCGCCGGTGAAGAATTCGTACACACGTTCCCAAATAAAAAGGGGCGGAACGCTGTCTCTGGAAAAGCGGTATAGACCCAGCTCGTAGGCGATCGTGGCCGGATGGGTTATAGTGTAGTGGGCGACGATGCGTCGGCGATTCTCCCAGTTGCAGAAGGACGCCACGTCGGTACCGAAATGTTTCGTCGCGCGATCCGAATCTTCCGCGGTCAGGTTCGTGAATGTGGCGACACCCCGGCCGATCCGAAGCTCGAGGTCGACCTCCGTCGACGTGAAGACTTCCATATAGCTCTCTTCTTCGTCATCGAGCGGCACCGCCACGTCAGCTTGGGCCTGGCCCCTCCACCAGTTCGCGACACTAAGCGGTCTCGGATCTTTTCCAATGGCATCGAGGACGTCCATCGAGCCCCTACGGTCTAATCACCCTAGACGGCGTAACGGCCAGGTGCAAGACGGTGCGCGGTACAAGGATGGCGGCCGCGGTCCGCGGGTTCGCGTTCGCGCAATGCTCTTGTGGCGTCGTTCGCGTTCGCACTCGGGTGGCTTCCCATAGGGTGATGCGCACCGGGAGTGAGCCCGATTGCTTGCCGGGAGGGGCTTTCGGCATCGGCTTCGTCCCGCGCGCTGCTGAATTGGGTGGCGGCACGGGGCGCGAGCCCTCGTGGAAGTCCAGGTGCCAGAGGCCGTGCACGTGCGTGACCTCGTAGGAACGCGTCTCGCGCGTCACGAAGGGCTTGCTCCGAGCGTCGCCAGGCCGCGGGCCGTTTCGAAGCCGATCCCGCTGTTCGCGCCCGTGACGACAGCGACCTTGCCGTCCATGCTGGCGAGCCTCTCCTCCATGGGAAGAAGACCGGACAGTGGAACGAAACGTCACGTCCCCACCAGGGCGAGTGGCCGGCCTGGCTTACGCTGAGCGGTGCGCGTTCGTGGCGCGCGCGCGCGAGACCTCGGCGTTGAGCGCGCTGGCCACGAGGCGCTCGCTGAGCCTCCACAGCCGGGCACCCGTCTCTGGGTTCGACGCCTCGGCATTCGGGGTGATCGGTTTGAACCGCCCGATGAGTAGGAAGTGCCTTCCGCTGAGGCGCTCGTACGCCGGGGCCGTCAAGAGCTCGAACGCGTGCCCGGCCACCTCGTCAGGCTTCTTCGTGATGAATGGATCCATGAGAATGGGCACGAGGATCTTCATCCACCACGGGAATTCCCGTCGAATGCCGGTCTTCACGGCGCCGATCTTGATGCAGTTGATCGTCGCGTGCGCTCCGCCGTCCGAGGCAGCCAGACGACGCGCTAGCTCGATGGTGAGCACGTCGTTCGCCTGACAGAACTGCTCGACCGCGCGCACGGTGCCGAAACCGGCGGCGAGGTTCGGATCGTCGAAGTGGATGGTACCGGAGCGGGCGGCGCCGCCGAGGATGACGACACGGGATGCAGAGCCCGGACGTCCGCCGGCGAGTAGCGCAGGAAGGAGACGCTGCGTGAGCGCAAAGCGTGCGAGGTAGTTGACCGCGAAGTTCGACTCGATGCCTTCATCCGTGAGCGTGAAGCGCCCGCGCACGATGCCGGCGCTGTGCACGAGAAGTTGGAGCCCCGGGGCGCGCGCCGCGACCTCGTCGGCAAGGCCGGCAGCCTCCCGCATGCGACTCAAGTCCGCCGCGAGGTAGTGCACGTTGGGGTTCCCGCTGCTGTCCCGAAGCTCTCGCTCCGAGCGATGGCCCTTCTCACCATCGCGACCGACGATCAGAACCCGATGTCCGGCGGCCGCGAGGCGAGCGGCAACGGCCTTGCCGATGCCGTCCGTACCACCGGTCACGAGCGCCGTACGGTGCGGAGCGGTCACGCGCGCCCCGGAGCAAGAAGGCGCGGGAGAGTGTCGTCGACCGTGCGGAGCGGCCGTCCGAGAATCTCGCGCAACGCAAGAAGGTGGCTTACGACCTCGGACCCGAGGCCGCCAGTCGCGCCCGTTACCACGATCTTGCGAAGCGACTCCGCCATGGAGAAGAAGCCCGTCGCTGCCAAGACGAAGAGTCGCATTCGGCAACCGCCCTCAGTGCAACGGTCCGAGGTGCCTCAGGCGGTCCGAGTCCGCCTGAACGAAGATGTGGCGAATTTTGCCACTGGCTACAGAGACCATCATGGCAGCGGACGGCCGACCGTCCTCGCGGAGGAAGACAATCGCCGGCTGCCCATTGAGCAGACACTCGTGAACGGTGGTCCGCGTCTGGTCTTCCCGCGAGACGGCGCCGAGGAATGCCGAGATGCGCTTGGCGCCGACGACGGGGCGCCCGACGTTCCGGATTCGTCCCACCCTGCGGCCCCTCGGGCCGGTATCCACGATCAGCGTTGCGTCTTCTGCCAGGAGCCCGACGATCGAGTCGAGCTCGCCCCCTCGCGCCGCGCGGACGAAGGCTCGAAGGAGTTGCTGGTGCTCGTCTCTCGACGCCTCGAGCACGCGCCGCTCGGTGGCGACGTTCTCTCTCGCACGGCTCAAGAGCTGCCGACATGCGGCGTCGCTCTTTTTCATGAGCGACGCGATTTCGGTGTGGCTCATGTCGAATACGTCGTGGAGCAGGAGCACGGCGCGCTCCGAGGGCGTCAAGCGTTGCAGCACGACCAAGAACGCCATCGAGATTTGGTCGAGCATTTCGACGTGCGCCATGCCCGTCTCGTCGAGATCGATGGGCTCCGGCAGCCGATCTCCACGGCTCTCCTCGCGTCGTGCCCGCGCCGAGTCGAGCTCGTTCAGGCACAGCCGCGTCACGACCGTCACCAGGAACGCTCGGGGCGACTCGACCTCGACGTCGCGGCGGTGCCAGCGCAGCCACGCCTCCTGCACCATGTCCTGGGCGCGTCCGACGTCCCCCAGCATCCGATAGGCGAGGGCCACCAGCGCCGGCCGATGGGACTCGAAGACGGCCAGGTCCTGGGTGGCCCGGGTGTCCTCCATGGCCGCGCTCAGCTCGCCAGGCCGACGATCTCGCGCACGTGCGTCCGGTGCTCCACCGCGTCCAGCATGAAGGCGGCCACGGCGCGGAACGACATCGAGAAGCCGCCGGCGGGAAGCGCGTCCCGCGTCGTGCGATAGCGCTCGTCGGACCGCGCGATCAGGCGAGGGGGGCGCGCGATCGTCCAGTCGAGGGAGGTGGCGCGGACGATCTGCTCGGCCGCGCCGAGGTCGCGCATCACGTGCGTGAGGAGCCAGCGGAAGAACGCGAAGCGAAGGCCCTTCTCGGGGAACAGGACGGCGGCCGAGACGAGGACGAGCCTTCTCACGCCCGCCCTCGTCATGGCGGCGACGGTGCTGGCCGCGCACTCCTGCACGAGGGCGTGCGGGCGGAAGGCCTGGGGGGGCCGGACGCCGAGAGCGGAGATCACGACGTCGTGCCCGGGGAGAGCGCGTGCCAGCGC
>CAZCKE010000383.1:0-4321 GCA_964499005.1 uncultured Tepidisphaeraceae bacterium | reverse complement strand
ATCGAGATTCTTTTAGAGCAGGGGGCTGATCCCAACGCCAAATTTGGTCAATCCGCCCACAACGCCCTCTCCTGGGCGATCACCGTTCATTCGCGCGACGCCGTCCGCGCTCTCCTCGCTGGCGGCGTCAAGCCCGACTTCTTCTGCGCCGCGGGAATCGGCGACGTCGCATTGATCCGATCCTTTTTCGACAATCACGGCGATCTTCGCCTTGACGCCTCGCAAACCGGCTCCAGCCGATTCGCGGAGGATGGCTCGCGCCTCCCGCGCCCGCCGACCACAGAGCGCGAGCTCGTCTCCGATGCCCTCTATATCGCTTGCCGCGGTGGCCATGCCGATGCGGTGCGAGAACTGTTGCGGCACGATCCCGATCTGAAATTCCGCGCCTATATCGGCGGAACTCCACTTCACTGGGCCTATTTCGGCAACTCCCCTGAGGCAATCAATCTGCTTCTGCAAGCCGGCGCCGATCCGACATTAAGAGACACCTTTGTCCGCTGCACACCGCGGGCGTTTGGGATTTGCGTGGCGGCAAGCTGGGGAATAACAAATTTCGTCACCGCCCAGCTCGCTCGCGATCCTGGGCTGGCCAACATTCACGAAGGCCGGGGCACGCCGCTGCACGAGGCGGCGCGTGGCGGGCACTCCAATGTCGCGCGAATCCTTCTTGAAGCCGGCGCTGATCCATTGATCCGGGATGCGCAAGGCAAAACCGCCACTGAGTTGGCGGCAGACCATGAGCATCCGGATATGGTTGTCCTGCTGGGAATTACGGCGAAGGGCCACTAATCAGCTATTTGATTTCCCCTGTTTTTACCTGCGTAGATTTTGGAGGCGGACATGCCGAACACATTCAACGCCCTGACCCATGATTATTCCGATTGCCCGCTCGATATTGAGCCGCATCGCGAAGCCCTGAAGGCGTTCGACCGATACGCATTCGATAAAGTCTCAGTCTATGCCGCTTTGCGGGCGCGTGATTTGGTTTTCCGCCGAATCCAGCAGGGCGGTTTCCGTATCGACTGCTCGGACGATGTTGAAAACACGCGCATGTCCCCCATGAATCGACCGGCCACGGTCTTCGAGGTTCTCCACCATACGAGCGCCATGCGTGAGGCACGGCTTGTGAGATATGAAGTCGAGCGCTATTTTATGGGCCACTTTCCAGGCCGCTGCTTGAATAAGCTTGATGATTCCCAACCAAAGCTGGACAGGGGAACCGAATCGGTCGTTTATCTGGTCCTTTTTCCTCCCGGCTTACCCCCAAATCAAACAGGAGAGCATCATGGATAACAACCCCGCAATCGATCCGCGTAAAGTCCAGCAATTCGTCGGCGTCGCCCATGGCGACCTTGCCCAGGTGCGCCAACTCCTCTCCGAGGAACCCAATCTTCTCAACGCCGCCTGGGACTGGGGCCATGGCGACTGGGAAACCGCCCTCGGCGCCGCCGCTCATACCGGCCAAAAGGAGATTGCACATCTGCTTTTGGAAAAAGGGGCGAGAATTGACATCTTTGCCGCCGCCATGCTGGACATGCTCCCCGTCGTCAAATCCATCGCTGCCGCTCACCCGCAAGCCCTGCGTGCCCCCGGCCCCCACGGCATCCCGTTGATGGTCCATGCCCAGGTTGGCAAAGCCACCAGCGTCATCGATTACTTGCAGTCAATAAAAACATGAAGCAGGGAAAACGAACCAACGACGCTCCCCTTTGGGACGCGTCCCTCATGTTTCAAAAATACCATTGGCGGTCAGGAAAAAAATCAACCGACGAGCAAGCGAATGTGTCTCACGGAAGATACGGCGGCCTCAGGACTCGGCGATTTACATCAACGCGTTGACCGAAGTCCATCGCGCCAGAACTTTCGTTCCGAACGTGCCGATCACGGCAATAGCCGCAACGCTGATCAACCCCGCGATCAAGGCATATTCAAGAACCTCGCCACCGGTTTCGTCCGACAAGAATTGGGAAAGCTTGCTCATAGAGCCCTTATCGGATGTTGAGCAACCCGTCTTAATGTTGAGGATGCTAACTCCTTATCCTTGACAGGATATGACGGCTGTATCACTCGCGCAACCGCTCGATCGCCTGCCAGCCGTCAGCCCATTCTGTTTAATCCCAAACAAATCGTCCCAAAACCTTCACGTCCTCCCTGATTCATAGAGGGCACTATGTTTTTCCTCGGCCGTTTTGTTCACCTGCTCACCTGTCAGTGCTCACCTGTCTCACCGCTCTACGGCGACCCCTCCCCCCCTCGGCCGGGACATCGTGGGACTTTCTGGGACATATTTATTAAACGCAAACCCCATTAAACTCAGGCATCTTGCCCACAGCCATCTTGACGATTACGGGACTATAATTACATTACTTCGCTCTTTCGACTCCCGACCCGGAGTACCCAAACATTGGCCTTTCGGGCGGCGTACTGTCGATATGTCTTGGCAAGGAGTGGCCATGAAGCTGCCGCATTAGCGGCCTGGGCTGACCGAAGCCTAAACGGGACCGGTTGGCTAGGAAACGGGAGGCTTTGCCTCCCCGGCCGCCGATCCGTCCTGCCGCAGGCCCTGAAGCGAGCGGATGGGGGAGCCTAAAAACCCCAATCCCGCCTCATAATCGGGGAATAAGCAACGGATTATCGCTAAGAAACAGTTAAGGCTTATCTCTGGAGGATTCTCCCCAGGGATCAGGCCGATGGAGTCTAAAGAACGCTTCAAGTACTTCAACGAGCTGAGCAAGTAGAGGAGTCGCTATGGCACGGGACCTGACCAAAATTCGCAACATCGGCATCGCTGCCCACATCGACGCGGGCAAAACCACCGTTTCCGAGCGCATCCTCTATTACACCGGGAAGATCCACAAGATGGGCGAGGTCCACGAAGGCACCGCCGTCATGGACTTCGACGAGGAAGAACAGAAGCGCGGCATCACGATCAACTCCGCCGCCACGACCTGTCCCTGGGACCGCAACGGCGAACGCTACACGATCAACCTGATCGACACCCCCGGCCACGTCGACTTCACCGCCGAGGTCGAACGCTCCCTGCGCGTTTTGGACGGGGCGGTTGCCGTGTTCGACGGCAAAGAAGGCGTCGAAGCTCAATCCGAAACCGTCTGGCGTCAGGCCACCAAGTACAACGTCCCACGCGTCTGCTTCATCAACAAGATGGACAAGGTCGGCGCCGACTTTGAATTCAGCTTTAACTCGATCCGCGAGCGCCTCGGCGCTCCCGCTGTCGCTGTCCAGATCCCCATCGGCCAGGCAAGCACCTTTAAGGGCATGATCGACCTCATCCGAGGCGTCGCCATGTATTACAACGTCGGCGACGATAAAGACCGCGGCAAGACCATCGTCGAGAAACCCGTTCCTCCCGAAGAAATGGAACGCTACAAGAAGTGGCGCCACGACCTCATTGAGAAGGTTGCCGAAACCGACGACCATCTCATGGAAAAATATCTCCATGAGCAGGAGCCCACCGAGGAAGAACTGCGCAAGGCCATCCGCGCTGCCACTATTTCTTTCAAGATGCACCCCGTATTCGCCGGCTCGGCCCTTAAGTACGTCGGCGTTCAGCGCCTGCTGGACGGTGTCATCGATTATCTCCCCGCCCCGGCCGATATTCCGGCCATCAAGGGCCACGACGTCAAAGACCCCGAAAAAATCATCGAGCGCCACCCCAACCCCGACGACCCGTTCTGCGCCATGGCGTTCAAGATCGTCAATGATCAGCACGGCGATCTCACCTACATCCGCGTTTACAGCGGCAAGCTGGAAAAAGGCAGCCGCGTTCTCAACAGCAACCGCGGCAAGCGCGAGAACATCAGCCGAATGTTCCAGATGCACGCCGCCGACCGCAATCCCATCGACGTCGCCGAAGCGGGCGACATCGTCGCGTGTATCGGCGTCAAGGAAGCCCTCACCGGTGATACCCTCTGCGATCCGGAAAACCCGATCATTCTCGTTCGGCCCACGTTCGCCGAGCCCGTTATCAGCATGTCCATCGAGCCCAAGACGGCCGCCGACAAGCAAAAGCTGGGTGAGGCCCTCACCACGCTTAAACGTGAAGACCCCACGTTCCAGGCCAGCTACGACGAAGAAACCGGCCAGACGATCATCGCCGGCATGGGCGAGCTGCATCTGGAAATTCTCCGCAACAAGCTCACTCGCGACCATAAGGTTGAAGTATTGGTCGGACGCCCCAAGGTCGCCTACAAGGAAACGATCGTCGGACCCGCGATCAACATTCGCGGAAAGCACATCAAGCAATCCGGCGGCCGCGGCCAGTTCGGCGATTGCACCATCAACATCGAGCCGTTCGACGGCG
>CAZCKE010000382.1:0-4334 GCA_964499005.1 uncultured Tepidisphaeraceae bacterium | reverse complement strand
CGCGGCCGGGGCGTGTCCCTGAATAGTTGACATTTAACACAGCCGCTCTGCGGTGAAACTGGCCTATTGATTTTTCAAAACGATTGAAACCTCGCCATCCCCCGAATTCCCGTATAAAACTTCCCAATGACCCCACCGCTCCTTCGCATCGGCAGCGTCAGCTACCTCAACGCTCGCCCGCTCATCCACGGCCTTGAGCGGTTCCCCGACCTCCAACTCACCCTCGACGTCCCCGCCCGCCTGATCGATGGCCTCAGATCCAATCGCTACGACATCGCTCTGCTTCCCGTCATTGACTACCAGCATCTTCCCGGCGCCCGCATCGTCCCCAGCGGCGGCATCGGATCCGACGGGCCCACGCTCACCGTCCGAATCTTCAGTAAAATCCCCATCGAGAAAATCGATTCCCTCGCCTGCGACACCGAAAGCCACACATCCGTCGCCCTGGCTCGCGTCATCCTTGCCGAACGATTCGGCCTCCATCCCGAGATCACAAGCCTCTCCCAATACAATGACGCCTCTGACACCGCGATCCTCCTGATCGGCGACAAAGTCGTCACCCACGAGCCGCGTTCCATGCCCTACCAACTCGACCTGGGCGCCGCATGGAAACAGCAAACCGGCCTCCCCTTTGTCTTTGCCGTCTGGACCGTCGCCCCCGGCGTCGATCTTCGCGATCTTCCCGCCCGCCTCGACCATGCCCGCCAGGAGGGTCTGGCCCATCTCCCCTCCATCATCGCCTCCCACGCCACCCCCCGCGGCTGGCCGCCGGACTTGGCCCTCCAATACCTTTCCAAAAATCTCAAATTCGAAATCACCCCTCGTGATCTCGACGCCATCCGTCTCTTTCATACTCTCTGCGCCACGCACAAGCTCATCCCTCGCGCCGCGCCTCTGGAGCTTTATTGATGTTGCGGCATGGGGCAAGGGTAGAATAATCGGCGATGAAGCGACTTCGCCGATGGCTCTTGAACATATTTATGGTCCTCTCGATGCTTCTCTGCATCATCAGTATCGGCCTATGGGTCAGAAGCTACCGTCAAGCCGATCTTGTTTCAGTTCACCGTTGGCACAATTGGCAACTCGAGTTGAATTACGGCGGTTTCGATTTTGCAATTGAAACGCTATATCCGATAAAACCAACCCTTCCCAACAGCAAGAACTTTCACCTTGTTTATGCTGGGGCCTCCAAGCCATTTTCCGGCCAATGGGAATTCTTCCATTCCAGCGCGCTGGCGAGTCTTGTTTTGGCGCGAATCCATACGACACTAGGATTCGGTCGAATCAAATTGATATCCGTTGCCTACGCTGACAATAGCCCTGCAACCGAAGCGGCCGAGGGAATACATTGGTATTTTCCCGCTTGGCTCGTCGTTGCCACGAGCATCTTGCTCCCCACCTATCGGATAGCGCTATTGGCCAACCATCGCCGCACGCATAAACGCCTCGCGCACAATCTTTGCTGTCACTGCGGCTACGACCTCCGAGCCACTCCCGACCGCTGCCCCGAATGCGGCTCAACTCCCGCCCCAATTCCGTAAGATTTGATCGGTTGTATCGAGATCAACGGAATCATTTGAACTGCAAAGACGCACGGGACACAGAGAAAATTTCCCACAGATTGAAGTCAGATTCACACGGATAAGACGAAAGTCGAACTGCATTTACGTTTCATCTGCGTGCATCTGATTTTTATCCGTGGCGAATGGCATTTTTCTTCTCCGCGCTCTCTCTACGGTAAAAAAATAACCTTTTCGAATGTGGCAAGATCCTCAAGAAAACCGACGAACTCGACTTCCTTCCAATCGCCTCTCCGTGCGCGGCTATTTACCTCCAGAAATTCCCTCAATGAACTCGTTCTTGACTCTATTTCACTACTTGTCTATAGGTTAATAGGAATTAGATGATTCGGCTTCCCAGAGGGAGTATCTCAATCCCTGTTTGCGGGGCCGGATTCGGTTTGCTATTTTGCGGGACTTGCCGCGACAATTGCGGCGGCTGCCTCGCTTGGTTTTTGACGGAATTTCCGCGATTTAAAGGAATTTCATGGCTGCGACTTGGAAAAGTGCCCTCGGTGATCGTGTCCGCGCTGATTGGGGGCAGGAAATCGATGCCTTCGAGGCCCAGATCACCCTCCGCAAGGCTGGGAAGATTGACGAGAAAGTCTTCGCTGAGACCCGCCTGCGCCGCGGGGCTTATGGCCAGCGCTACGACAACGGCCAGCGCCATGATGGGACCAAGACCCAGAAACTGCCGTATCCGCCGCTGACCAAGGGGCCCGACACGTTCTGGGATGCGCCGGGGATGCTGCGGATCAAGATTCCCTACGGCGGGCTCAATCCCGAGCAGATGATCGTTTTGGCTCAATTGGCCGAGGAATACTCCGACAATATTTGCCACATCACGACTCGTCAGGACATCCAGCTTCACTTTATTCACATTGACGACACGCCGGACATTTTCCGTCGATTGGCCGCAGTCGGGATTACCACCCGTGAAGCCTGCGGCAACTCGGTTCGCAACGTCACCGCTTGCCCCCTGGCCGGCGTCTGCCACACTGAAGCATTTGACGTGACTCCTTACGCCAAGGCGACGGCGTTTTATCTGCTGGGCCATCGCGACGTGCAGGACTTTGGCCGGAAATTCAAGATCGCCTTCTCCGGCTGCGAAGACGAAGCCTGCGCTCTGGTCTCTATGCACGACCTGGGGGGCATCGCCGCGACGAAAACCATCGACGGCAAAACCGTCCGCGGCTTCAAGTTCTATGTCGGCGGCGGCTTGGGAGCCGTGCCGCATCAGGCCAAGCTGTTGGACGAATTCATACCCGAGGAAGAGCTGCTGCCGATGTCGCGCGCGATTGGGCGTGTTTTTGCCCGGCTGGGGGAGAAGAAGAACCGCAACCGCGCCCGCCTGAAGTTTCTCGTGCAGAAGCTGGGGATCGACGAGTTCCGCCGATTGGTGCAGGAAGAGCGCCGGACAATGCCGGAAGACCCGTCATGGCGGGAGCATTTCGACCGGATTCCCCGGTTCGAGGAAGGGACGCCGCTCAAGGCCGTCCAGCTCAACGGCCAGCGCAAGCCGCCGGGATATGAGGCGTGGGCCGCGACGAATATTTACGAGCAGCGGCAGGCCGGCTACGTGCTGGCGACGGTCACCTGCCCGCTGGGGGATTTGTCGAGCGATCAGATGCGAGCCTTGGCCGACATTGCCGCGCGGTATTCGGGCGGCAACGCGCGGACGACCGTCGAGCAGAACATGGTCCTGCGCTGGGTGCCGTACCACAAGGCGATCGATCTGTATCAGGAACTGGTGAAACTGGGCCTGGGCGCGGCGGGGGCGGGGACGATTGTGGACGTCGTCGCGTGCCCGGGGACGGATACCTGCAAGCTGGGGATCGCTTCCTCGCGCGGGCTGGCGGGCGAACTGCGAAAGCGGTTGGCCGCCAAAAGCGCGTCGATGGACCAGGCGATCCGCAACCTGCGGATCAAAGTGTCTGGCTGCTTTAATTCCTGCGGCCAGCACCATGCGGCGGATATCGGGTTTTACGGCAACAGCCGGAATGTGGGCGGGTACACCGTGCCGCATTTTCAGGTGATGCTGGGCGGCATGTGGGCCAAGAACGCGGGGAGCTATGCCCTGGCGATGGGGGCGGTGCCGTCCAAGCGGGTGCCGGATTTGATCACCCGCCTCACCAACCGGTATGTCAGCGAGCGAAAGGGCGAGGAAACGTTCCAGCAATTCTGCACGCGGATCGGCAAGCAGCAATTGAAAGAGATGGTCAACGAGTTCACGCTGGTGCCGAGCCACGCGGAGGATGCGTCGTTTTACAGCGACTGGGGCGATCCGCGGGAATTCACCATCGGAGACATGGGCGTCGGCGAATGCGCGGGAGAAATCGTGTCGCTGGCCCAGTTTGGGTTCACCCAGGCCGAGAGCGAGGCGTTTGAATCGCAGCTCCTGCTGGATGGAAATCAATTCAAGGCGGCGGACGAGAAGGCGTACGCGGCGATGGTGACGGCGGCCAAGACGCTAGTGCAACTGGAGTGGCTGGACGTGCCGAATGATGCGGCGGTGATTGCCGAGGAATTCCGCAAGCGGTTCGTGGAGACCAAGCTGTTTTGGGACACGTACCATCACGGGCAGTTTGCCAATTACTTCTTCGCCCGGCACGAGGGGGCGGACACGCGATATACGGCCGAGACGGCGCACAAGCTGGTGGAGGACGCGAACCTGTTCAACGACGCGGCGCACAAGGCCCACGCAAAATGGCAAGCAGCCAATCCGCCGAAGCCGGCGAAAACAACATAAACCCCCCAGACGCCGAAACACTCAAA
>CAZCKE010000381.1:0-4337 GCA_964499005.1 uncultured Tepidisphaeraceae bacterium | reverse complement strand
CGGCGGCGTCGGGAGTGGAGCCGGCGGGAGCCGAGCTGGAGGGAGCCGAGCTGGAGGGAGCGAGTGATTTTGCGGCGGAGTATCGCAACCTGATCGAGCAGCGCCCGGAAATCGAATCGGCGGTTGCCCGCGCGATTGATCTGCACCGTGGGAAATACATTACGGAACTCGCCGGCGCGGCGATGCTCCTGTGCGACTGGCCGGGGAGCAAATTGCTGGCGAGCCTTCAGACGGCCAAGCACGGCGGGCAAGGGCCGATGGTCCGGCGACTGCAGCAGACGCCGGATGGAGATCAAGTCGGGGCATTTCTAATCTCCGCGAGTCATGCGGGATTGCGATCGCATTTTGGGGCCGTCTTCTCGCGAATCAGCCAGCCGGACGCGCTGGATGGGTTGTTGCGGCGAGCGCATTGGCTCAAGGACCATCAACTGGGCCTGTGCATGCATCAGGCCAATCGGGGGACATGGCTCCAGGACGGCGACTTGACGCGCGAGCTGGAGCGGCTGGGCCCCGAGCAGATCGGGCAAGCAGGGGAATGGATCGCGGCGTCGGCGATGCAGGACGTCGTGCAGGACGAGCGTTTTTCCAAGATGGCGGAGCGGGCAAAGGATCATTTCGGCGCGAGACTGACACTGCTGCGGATCGCGATGCGGCGCAAGCGGGGGAGCAGCGTGCAGTTTCTGAAAACGCTGCTCACGGACGCGGATGAGCGGCTCATGCGCCTGGCCGCGAGGGAGATCGTGCGCCGGCAGCCGCCGGATCACGAGAATTTGCTTTTGCAATTGATGACCAATGCGCCGCCCTCGGTGCGGCGCGTGGTGAGCCAGTCGATTGGGCAATCGGGATTTGAGAGCTATTGGCAGCGATTCGACCGGCTGGACCGTCCGACGCGCAAGCAGGCGGGCCGGGCGATGCTCAAGCTGCTGCCCGAAGCGGCGCAGTTGTTGGTTCGTCGTTTGACGAGCGGGCCCGTCGAGCAACGCCTCAAGGCGCTTCAGATGGCGCAGGAACTGGGGCTGGCCGATCCGCTAAAGGAAACACTGGGGCAGCTTGCGGCCCATCCGCATCCCAAGGTGCGCAGCAAGGCGATCAGCGTGCTGGGGGAATTGTCGTCGACCAACGTCGACGTGCTGCTGGAGCGCGTGCTCAACGACACCGATTCGCGCGTGCGGGCCAACGCGATCGAAGTGCTGGAAACGCGGCCGATGGAACAGTTCGTGCCGATTTTGGCGCAGCGGGCCAAGTCGAATCAGAATCGGGAGCGAGCGAATGCGATCAAGGCGCTCAATCGCATGCGCGTGGGGAGCGTCAACCCGCAACTGCTGGAGATGCTGAAGGATCAGCGGCCGGAACATCGGATTTCGGCGATGTGGGCGCTGAAGCAGATGGGGTGGTGGCGGCTGCTGAAGGAAGTGGGGCGGATGGCGCGCGAGGACGACAACCTGCGCGTACGGCGGTACGCGGTTTCGGTGCTTCGCGGCGTTGCCGAACTGGCGCAGGCGATCGAGGTCAAATCCAAAGTGCCCCAAAGCAAGGCGGGATAATGCATTTCAAGCGATCGCGAATTTTCACGACGTTTCGCGGAGCGATTTGCCTGCTTCCGCTACTGGCCGCTTCACGCGTGTTGGCTAATCCCACGCAGGATGAAGTTTTTCGGAGCATTAACCAGAACGTCGGCTCGACGGTGGATTTGTCCAAATTCGTGCCGTATGTGATGCTGGCGATCGGCGCGGTGATCATGGCGGTGCTGTACAACTACCGCTCCCATCGCAAGGCCGTCGCCAAGCCGCTGTATCATCCAGGCAAACTGATGCGCGAAGTAGCGGCAAAGATCGATCTTCAGCCGGCGGAGCTACAGCAATTGAAACTCCTGGCGCAGCACCAGAAAATCGAATTTCCACTCTCGCTGCTGCTGTGCCCGTCGCTTCTGGGCAAGGCGGTGAGGGCGGCGGGGCCGGGGGTGGATCGGCATGTGCTGCAGGGGTTGGTGCAAAGGCTCAGGGATGGGATTGGGGTGAAATCCGAAATCCAAAATCCAAAATCCGAATCAAATCCGAATGACGAATGATGAATGGGGATTCCAAGTCGGCCGTGGTTTGGGGTTTGGGATTTCGCCCTTATACTTGAGTTCATGTCAGCGACTTTGATTGATGGGACGGCGTTGGCCGCGAGCGTGAATCGGCAGGTGCAGCAGCGCGTGGAGCAATTGGCCAATGGTGGGCAGCGGGTTTCGCTAACGGCGGTTCTAGTGGGGACGACGGCGGCGGGAGAGCTTTATGCGAAACGGCAGTCGGAAGCATGCGCGGCGGTGGGGATCCATTATCGTCTGCGCACGCTGCCGGCGGATGCGTCGTTTGAGTCGGTGAGCGGGGCGATCGCGGAGTTGAATGCGGACCCGGCGGTGAGCGGGGTCATGCTGCATTTGCCGGTGCCGGCGCATCTGGACGCGACGCTGTTGCAATATGCGATTGATCCGGTGAAGGACGTGGAGGGGGTTAATCCGGCGAACATTGGGTACGTGGTGTATGGGCATACGCTGATTGCGCCGTGCACGGCGCTGGCGGTGATCGAATTGATCGAGTCGACGGGCGCGAAGCTGCGTGGAGCGGAAGCGGTGGTGGTGGGGGCCAGCCAGATCGCGGGGCGGCCGATTTCACTGCTGCTGACGGAGCGGATGGCGACGACGACGCTTTGCCACATTGAAACGCGAGATTTGATGACTCATACGTTGCGAGGTGAAATCCTCGTCGTTGCGGTGGGCAAGCCGGGGCTGATCACCGCCGCTCATGTACGGCCCGGAGCGATCGTGATCGACGTCGGCATCAATCGAGTTGCCGGCCCTGATGGAAAGAAAAAGACCGTCGGCGACGTGGATTTTGAGGCGATCCGGCAGAAAGCGTCGCACCTGACACCCGTGCCTGGCGGCGTGGGACCGATGACGGTGGCGATGTTGTTGAAGAATACCGTGAGAAGCGCGGAATTAGGAAAAAAGGCGGTGATTGGTGATTGATACGTGGTGATTGACGAAATCTTCGCGAAACGGCGCGTGGGTTATTCGTCAATCACCAATCACCACTCATCGGATTTATCATGTGGGGCAATCGGCTGGGTTGGCAGATTTCCGGCGTGATCGTGGCGGCGGCGGTGGTGTTTGTGATCTGGCTGAATGCGCAGCTGGCGATCACGGCGCCGACGGCGTTGTCGCTGGATCCGAAGAATATCGCGGCGTTGTCGCCGCCATGGCCGGCGGCGGCGATTGTGGATCAGACGGAGGCGGGGGATGCGGGGCCGATTTATCGCGATGCGATGGAGGCGTATGCGGATCGGCCGGAGGCGTCAGATGAGTTTGTGAAAAACCCGGGGGACAACCCGCCGCTGCCGATCAAGCGCGTGCTGGAAGCAACGCATAAGGCGACGATGAATCTGCTGGCGAACAATCCGGCCAAGTACGTCAATTACCAGAGCGAGCAGCCGCAGCTTGAGAATCTCAACAACTTGGGTTTGCTGATGGATCGGGTGGGGTTGTCGCTGCGGATTCATAAGAAGCCGGATGAAGCGCGCAAATATTTTCAGGCGGTGTATGCGATGGGATTTAAGCTGTACGGCGAGCGGGTGAATCACGATGAGTATCAGAAAGGGTTGGGGTTATTGAATGAAGCGACGACGGGACTGGCGGAATGCGAGCCGGAGAATTCTCCCTGGCGGCAGGAACTGGAGAGCCAGGAGAAAGCGATGGCGGATTATGACCAGGAGCGGGTGATGCCGATTTATAAGGTATTGTCGTCGGCGGATCCGCAAACGATTGCTTTCAATGCGGGAGATGTCTTTGAGCTGGCCAGCAAGGCCCAGGACCGGATGGTGCGCGTGGAGGCGATTTTGAAGCTGGGGAGGTATCGTTTTGACGCCGACCGAATGGGGGACCAGCTTGGCGCATCGCGGTATCTCCGCCGCCTGGCAGGAGATACGGATCCCGTCATCCAGGCGGCGGCATCGGCGGGTCTGGGGCTGACGCTGGAACAATATCGCGCCATCCATTGACCGGGAGGCAAGACAAGACGAATCTTATAGGTGGCGGAGATCGTCCAATTGCACTGAAACTCTGAGCTGGGACGCACATGAAAAGACGCAGCGGCTTCACCTTGATGGAAATATTGATCGTGGTCGGGATCATAGTCCTGTTGATTGGGATTTTGCTTCCGGTGCTGAGCCATGTTCGTAAGCAATCGAATATCACGTTGCAAAAACTAGATTTCCAGACGATTTCGACAGCGCTGGAGGCCTACCACCAGGACTTTGGGGATTACCCACGGAACAATACACTGACGTCGTGGACGGCT